>NZ_PEAZ01000095.1:0-9701 GCF_002734245.1 Sphingobacterium sp. 1.A.4 | reverse complement strand
AGCACTGTTGATCATCCTGACGGACGGTTTCAGTCGGTTCGAGGGGTACAGGCAGCTGATATCATATTTCGGACTGGCGCCCAGGATATTCGAATCCGGTACCAGCGTAAAGGGAAAGGGGCATATCTGCAAGATGGGGATGGGCCAGGTCAGAAAGGTGCTGTACATGGCGGCAATATCCGCCATCAGGAGCAACACCGCCTGCAGTGAGCTTTATGGGAGGTTGATGGAAAAAGGAAAGCCATACAAGGTCGCAATCATAGCAGTGGTGAACAAACTGATCAAACAGGCATTCGCCATCGCAAAATCTGGAAAGGGCTACATCGCAAAAGCGGCCTAATCAGAATATTATTTGGAGAAAATTTAATTTATTATTTGGATATATACACAGTTCATTGCGAGGAGGCACGACGAAGCAATCTTTCTTTTAGTGTCATCCTGAGCAGCGTCGAAGGATCTGTACGGGTACCACATGTAGATGCTTCGACTTCGCTCAGCATGACATGCGTTAAGATTGCTTCGTCCCTCGCAATGACGCATAATGCTCAAGGTCGGCAAAGTCTCTCATCTCTCATCTCTCATCTATAATCTATAATCTATAATCTAAACCCCCTAGAAATTCGTTATAATCCTTAAACCGCCATTCGTATAATTCATATCTGCGGATTTAAAATTCCCAACGGGTAATTTCATATAAGGTTCAACGGAGATCGAGAAGCCTTTATTCATTTTCATTTCCTTACCAATAGATAGGTTTACAAAACCACCAAATCCATTAGCCTTAACATTCTGATCTTCCGTTTTTATAGCTTTGGATACCTGTTTGAATCCAGCTTCCAAATCCTTTTGGTTTTTAGGAAGACCATCCGGAAAAACTTCCGCACCACTGTTTTCGATGTAATGTGTAAAGCGTTCCTGTTCAGTCACTTTGGCATAAGTCAACCCCGAAGATGCATAAAAACCGCTTTTAGATTTATATTTCACATCCAATGGAACTTCTAAAGCCTGTACAGAACCTGAAACCGCATTTACATTCGGCAGAATCACAGCATTGCTCATAGTATAAGCAGTCAAGCTATTGGAATTATTCTTTTCGAACATTTCACGACTTGCAGAAACTGCGACATCCTGATTGGCAACCGGATTACGCATAGCTCCTACCTCATAGCGGTTATAAGCTAATCCAGTACGTACAGAAAGATTTTTTGTTACATTATACGCAACTAGCACTCCGCCACCAAAATTGAACTTCTCACTGGTGGAATTTGGCGATACAAACAATCCAAGATCAAATCGCTCGTTAAAATTGAACTTCTTGGATTTTAGATCTGGCTCACGACCAGCATTCGCCTTATTAGCCATATCTTGATTCGCCAAGATCACGGCAGATCCTAAATCTGAAGTAGTCTTTATTTGAGGCTCATCAGCTGCCAACTGTAAGTTCTTTGTTCTTAAGTCCAATGATGATCCTGACAATTGCTGCGGAGCATGGATATTTTTGGGGGCATAACGAATCCCATTATTCCAATCACTATAAGCAAGCATATTGTTCGATCTATCCGCTTCCTGCAAATTCAAGAGATTTCCTTGATAAGAAGCAACAGCTCCATTTCTGCCGGAAATTCGGAGACCTGATCCACCTGTGGAAATTCCTCCAGTAACTGAAGCACCTCCTGTGGTCGAACCAATTCCATTAGTTGAAATCCTTCCATCACTCGGCAACAAACCTTCTTGTTGAAACTGTCCTTCCATTTCAGATCCTTCTTGACTTTGAAGTTCAGCATTAACCCCTTCACTTGAATTCTGTCCATTAGCCCCTTGATGTTGGGCAATAGTGACATCATCCAAGTTTTTTGGATCCTGGGAAACAAATTGTTTAACCGCAAATGCGCCTACCAAAAGAATGGCGGCAGCACTGGCGGCACAGTAATAGCTTCTGTTTTTGCGAACCGGCATTGAACCATGTTTTTGCTGAAACCGTTCCCAAGCCCCCTCTTTATAAGGAAGCTCGTCGGAAGCTTTCAGCTTATCAACGATATGGTCAATGAGGTCTTTTTTGTTATGCTCTTCCATCTTTATAAAAATCAGGATTGTATATTTTCTAAATTGTGGAGCTCACCATAAAGCTTTCTCAGCTTCTGTTTTGCTCTTGTTAAATATGTTCTGGAGGTACTTTCGGGGATCTCCAACTTTTTGCCGATCTCTTCGTGCGAGAAACCTTCGATTTCATAAAGGTTGAAAATGGAACGTTGGATATCGGGCAACTGTTGGATAAGGGCGATGATATCCTGATATTCCAATCGGCTGTCGTTCTGCACGGAATAATGCAAGTTGTCCGAACCATTAAGGTCATCCAACATCAGCACCTGTTTTCTCACCCTTAGTGCGTCAATGGCGGTATTTACAGCGATCTTGCCCATCCAAGAACGGAAAGTCTTCTCGAGCACGGCATCTTCCTCATGGATGGAGAAGCTGCTCACCTTATTGAAAACTTTCACAAAACACTCATTGGTAATCTCTTCGGATTCCATTTCATGCTTCATGTAGCGGATTACAATGGCCATAATATAGCCGTAATATTTCTTATAGATAAAAGCTTTGCTCTTTTCCGAACCGGACATAGCACAGGACTCCAACGCAGTTCTTAAACTCCATGGTTTTGCAGTACCTAGGTATTTCTGAATGATTCCCACCCTATGTCTTTACGTTATCTAGTTAATTATACAAATTTAATAACTAGATTAAAGTTTTGACGCATGTAAACTTTCCTCCTATATTTTTTGTATTTTATATACGGTCTATGTTATTAAAATGCTACAGGTTTTTAAAAAATTTTCTTCAATAGGCTAAAACGTAGCAAGCAAAAAAACCTTGCATAAGATTGACATAAACTACCTAAAATAATGACCAATATCATGGAGCAATTGGACATTTAATTGTTAAATTTAAGGAAACACTTAATGAAAGATTATGAGAGCCATATTATTTCCCACCGATTTTTCAGAAACTGCTACCAATGCCTTTCTGTACGCCCTAAATATAGCCAAATCTATTGACGCTAAAATTTATGTGCTTTATACCTACCTGGAACCCGTTTTATCGGCTACCCATGGCGGACAACCGGAGCTTTTGGGCGAGGTTTACCAAACAATTGAACTGAATCAGTTTGAGATATATAAAAAGAAGACGCAGGTGCTGCACGATATGGCCGAAGAGCAAGGAATAAACGATGTGGAATTGGTTTTCCTATTTGAAAAGGGACCTGTTGCTTCGGTGGTGAAAAAAATCGTCGAACGCGAAAAGATCCATTTGGTGGTGATGGGTACCCATGGGGAATCGGGATTCCTTTCGAAGGTAATCGGCACCAACACGGTAAATGTGATTCGAACCATCCAAAATCCTGTTTTGGCAATTCCTCCGCATGCCAAATACAAGGAAATAAAACGTACGGTATTTACTTCGCTATTTCGCGATAAGGATAAATCTGCGATGAAAGAAATGTTGATCATGGCCAAGGCCATTGGCGCGAAAATCGATATCCTTCATATTTTACATAACCAGAATGTTTCTGATGTGATGCTTCATACTGAAAACTGGCGACATGAATTTCCTCAGGAGGAGATAGAATATATTTTATTGGATGAGGTGGAAAGTATTGAAACAACGATATTGAACTATATCATTGAGAATAATGTAGATATATTAGGGATAGTGAAAAGGAACAGGAGTTTCTTCGATAGGTTGTTCAGTAGCAGTGTGAGCAATAATCTAGCTTTTCACTCAAAAGTACCTATCTTAGTATTCCATGAAGAAAAATAGGCTGTTTTTTGTGGTATAAATAAGGATGTTTGTACTAAAAATTTAGGCTAATCTTCATTTAAAAAAGATCATCATGCAACAGGTCATCAAAAAACTGGAGTCTTTAGGAAAGATCAACCAAATGGCGGAAAAATACACCCAAATCACCGATGAAAATCTGGAGGAACATGGGGTGTTGTTTTTTATTCCTTTGGAAAAATATGAGGTGAAGGTGCTGATACCAGCGCCTTATCATAAGGAGCTATTGGCAAAGGGAAATCCGACTTACAAACAGATCTTGAACCATAAAGAAGCGATGTTGCTTAGGTAATGATTCAATACATTCCTTGCTCATTACTATCATTGCGAAGAGCTATACGCGTCATTGCGAGGAGTTTTTTCCCGTCATTGCGAGGGACGAAGCAATCTTTACACTAGTCGAAAGATTGCTTCGTCGTGCCTCCTCGCAATGACGCAGAAAAAAAGGGCTGCGAATGCAGCCCTTTCCTCAATAGTCTAAAATCTATTGTCTATTATCTAATATCTATAATCTAAACCTACGCCTGTCCAGCTCTGATAATATTCAAAGCACCACCAGCCTTAAACCACTCAATCTGTTGTTGGTTATACGTATGGTTAGCTAAGATTTCCTCAGAAGTACCATCTTCATGATGAAGAACAAGAGTCAAAGGTTTATTCGGAGCGAACTCAGTCAATCCAATGATATCGATCGTATCGTTTTCTTGGATTTTATCGTAGTCCTCTTTGTTATCAAATGTAAGACCTAACATCCCTTGTTTCTTAAGGTTTGTTTCATGGATACGAGCGAAAGATTTCACCAATACCGCACGTACGCCTAAGTGGCGAGGCTCCATTGCTGCATGCTCACGAGAAGATCCTTCACCGTAGTTTTCATCACCAACCACGATAGAACCGATTCCTTGCGCTTTGTAAGCACGTTGTGTTGCAGGAACAGCACCATACTCACCAGTCAACTGGTTTTTCACGTTATCTGTTTTCTCGTTGAAGTAGTTCACCGCACCGATCAACATGTTGTTGGAGATATTATCCAAGTGACCACGGTATTTCAACCAAGGACCAGCCATCGAAATATGGTCAGTTGTACATTTACCTTTTGCTTTGATCAATAATTTCAAGCCTTTTAGGTCTGTACCTTCCCAAGGAGCGAATGGCTCTAACAATTGCAGACGATCAGAAGTTGGGGAAACCTCCACAACCACGTTTGATCCATCTTCTGCAGGAGCTTGGTATCCTGGATCATCCACCGCGAAACCTTTTGTAGGTAATTCATCACCTGTAGGCGGATCCAATTTCACTTGCTCACCATCTTTGTTGGTCAAGGTATCCGTAAGCGGGTTGAAGCCCAAATCACCGGAGATAGCGATTGCTGCTACCATTTCTGGTGAAGTTACGAATGCATAGGTATTCGGGTTACCATCCGCACGTTTCGCGAAGTTACGGTTGAACGAGTGAACGATGGTATTTTTTTCTTGTTTGTCGGCACCTGCACGATCCCACATACCGATACATGGACCACATGCATTGGTAAAGATCGTTGCGTTCAAGTCCTCAAAGTTTTTCAACAAACCATCACGGTCAGCTGTAAAACGAACTTGTTCAGAACCTGGATTGATACCAAATTCAGCTTTGGTTACCAAACCTTTTTCGATCGCCTGGCGAGCGATGGAAGCAGCGCGAGACAAATCCTCGTAAGATGAGTTTGTACAAGAACCGATCAATCCCCACTCTACTTTCGTAGGCCATCCGTTTTTACCAGCTTCTTCGCGCATGCGAGAAATTGGCGTGTATAAATCTGGCGTAAAAGGACCGTTCAACGAAGGCTCCAATTCCGACAGGTTGATTTCGATCAATTGATCGAAATATTGTTCAGGATTTGCATAAACCTCTGCATCTGCAGTAAGGTGTTGTTTGATGGCATTGGCAGCATCCGCAACATCCGCACGGTCTGTAGCGCGTAAATAACGCTCCATAGACTCATCGTAACCGAATGTAGACGTAGTAGCACCAATTTCAGCACCCATATTACAGATTGTACCTTTACCTGTACAAGATAAAGATTCTGCACCTTCACCGAAGTATTCAACGATAGCACCGGTACCACCTTTTACAGTAAGGATACCAGCAACTTTCAAGATCACATCTTTCGGAGCAGCCCAACCAGAAAGTTTTCCGGTCAATTTCACACCGATCAATTTCGGGAATTTCAGCTCCCAAGGTAATCCAGCCATTACATCACAGGCATCAGCACCACCAACACCGATAGCGACCATACCCAATCCACCCGCATTCACGGTGTGGGAGTCTGTACCGATCATCATACCACCTGGGAAAGCATAGTTCTCCAATACCACTTGGTGAATAATACCTGCACCCGGTTTCCAGAAACCGATACCATATTTATTAGAAACAGAACTTAAGAAGTTGAACACTTCTGAGCTTTCTTGTTTTGCACGTGTTAAATCTTGCTCCGCACCATCACGAGCTTGGATCAAGTGGTCACAGTGAACGGTTGAAGGCACTGCAGCTTTCGCACGACCAGCTTGCATGAACTGCAATAAGGCCATCTGTGCAGTAGCATCTTGCATTGCTACGCGATCCGGTGCAAAATCCACGTAAGATTTTCCACGTTCGTATGCTTCAGTCGCGTTTCCGTCCCAAAGGTGAGCATACAGAATTTTCTCAGATAAAGTCAATGGTTTATTAACAATCTGACGAGCTGCATTGATGCGCTCATCATATTGTGCATAAACCTTCTTAATCATGTCTATATCAAAAGCCATTTATTTTTATTTTAATTAGATTTTAACTCTACTACTAATCATTTCCTCAAATTGTTTGAGTACATTAGCAAAAATACCAAAAAAAACCATGTTTATTTGCAATTCTGCCATTCCAAGCTAATTTGGAAATATTCTAAACAAAAGCCTAAACGTATTTCAAACTTGGGTCTACCGCCTTCAGGGTTTTTACGGTTTCGATCGGATTTTCAGAGCTGAACACAAAACTTCCAGCCACCAATACATCCGCTCCAGCCGCCAATAATTGTCCGGCATTGCTGGTACCCACTCCCCCATCAATCTCGATCAAAAGATCGGTATTGTTTTCTACCGCCAATGCACGCAGTTCCTTGATCTTATCGTAGGTGCGTTCGATAAATTTCTGTCCTCCAAATCCTGGATTCACCGACATCAGACAAACCAGGTCAATATCCTGGATGATATCCTTTAGTAAACTTACCGGTGTATGCGGGTTTAACGCAACTCCAGCTTTACAGCCCAACTCTTTAATAGCCGCGATGGTACGGTGTAGATGCGTACATGCTTCATAATGCACGGTGATGATTTCCGCACCGGAATCTTTACACACTTTCAGGTAGCGATCCGGATCAACGATCATCAAATGCACGTCCAACGGTTTTTGGGCATGCTTGGCGATGGCCTGCATTACTGGAAAACCAAAGGAAATGTTTGGAACGAAAACCCCATCCATGATATCAATATGAAACCAATCTGCTTCACTTTCATTGACCATTTGGATATCTTTTTTCAAATCAGCAAAATCCGCAGCTAAGATGGAAGGTGCTATTAAATGTTTTTGTGAGGACATGTTGTTATTTTTTTGCAAAGATAACAAGTAATTAGTGTTATTCCGAATATAGTTCATGTGTTTGGGAGGTTTATTGACATCGCGAGGGTTCGCGTCATTGCGAGGAGGCACGAGGAAGCAATCTTTGAACTTTGTCATCCTGAGCGGAGTCTTTGTCATCCTGAACGGAGTCGAAGGATCTGTACGTGTACCAAATGTAGATGCTTCGACTTCCCTCAGCATGACATGCGGGAAGATTGCTTCGTTCCTCGCAATGACGTAATGATTGCTTCCTCGTACCTCCTCGCAATGACGCAGCCAAAAAAAAATCCTGAGACTGGGAGTCTCAGGATTTTACCAAACCAATTATTAACCTAAATTATGAAATTTTTACTCTATTACTCTTTATTTGTTTAACACTATGATTAACGCAAGAGCTGTGCCGATATTTTAATCAAAACATCCTTTAACGTTTTTTAACATTAATAAAAGGGCTTTTCATCAGGTACCAGAAACTTTGCTTCTTATCCCCTTCAAATTCTTCCAGGCCATATTTCATTTGGGAAACAGGCATAGTTTTGAAGGTGCCGAAAATCCGATCCCACAGGATAAAGATATCTGCAAAGTTACTATCCGTATAAAACTGCTCCTGTTGATGATGTACACGATGGTGGTCTGGCATGACAAAGATCATCCCCAAGGTCTTGTTGATCCAGTTCGGATAATGTAGATTGGCATGTTCCAGAAACAAAAAGATGTTGAGAATAAAATAATAGAGCGCCATGGAGAAAACATCGGTTCCGAAGATTCCGGCAGTGATCACATTTCCGACCTGGTAGACCAGGATCATTTCCAGAGGATGGAAACGGAAGGTGGTGCTGGAGTCCATGCTGGTATCACTATGATGAACACGATGCAATCTCCACATGATAGGCACCTTATGGGCTGCTTGGTGGATCCAATAAGTGGTTAGATCATACAGCATCACACTAACGATCAATTTGAGCCACAAAGGTAATTCCAACCAGAATAACATCCCGATTTTTTGGGCATTCAACCAATCGATTGCTTTTACCTGTAGGACAATGACAAAGATATTCAACAAAGTTAGGGTGATCTGGAAAAGGATATTTTGGAAGAGGTGCTTCCCTCGCTTTCGAAAAGCAAAAGGGTTGGCAAATAACTGTTCCATCAAAAAGAAGATGGTCAATAATCCGATTACGATGTAATTGGAATTGATGTTCAGGAGTTTTTCTAAAAAGTCCATGACAATTTATTTAGGTAAAGAAATTAACAATTGGAAAAAGTCATCGGCAGTGGAGAAAAGGAAAGGCAGATATGCTTGATTCAGATCAGCAATTCAATTAAAATATTAAATTATAAAGATTATTTTAAATTTCAAAGGAATTATTTGAATCTAAATGTTTAATAATAAAATCTAGACAAGAAAAAGATCAGGAAATCTTCGAAGTTCAAGTGAGTTGTAAGTGACATGTAAGTGAGTTGTAAGTGCTAAAAGGTACTTACAACGCACTTACACCCTGCCTACATTTTGCTTCCTCCAAGAAGTCAATTTGTCTTGTCCTTATATAGCTATACAGATTATTGGTTTAATTCTGAATTGATTATACAGGCAAATTTGGTAATACTATATGTACTATACAAACTCTTTCTTCACTATTGGATATTTTTTCGGTTTCCATCTCTTTCTGAGGGCACCTGATCTCATGTGTGCCTGTTCAGGGGTGAGGTAATCACAGCTCGCGTGCGGTCTCAGGTTGTTGTATACCCTGATGTTTTCCCGTATCTTTCCTGTGGTCTCCCTCAGGCCACCCTGTGATGCGTAGAGGTCAAACTCCGCCTTCAGTATGCCGTTCACCCGTTCGGCTATCGCGTTCTCGTAGGGATCCCCGTTCTCGGTCATGCTGACCGCTATCCCGTTGGAGCGCAGGATATCCACATAGCTCTTGCTACAGTACTGCGAACCCCGATCGGAGTGGTGTATCAGACCCTTTCCCGGATACTGCCTCTGCCGCAGTGCCATCTGCAGGGCATCGATACATCCCTGTGCCGAGAGGTCGCCCCTGAACGCCCAGCCCACTATCTTCCTGGAATAGGCATCGGTGATCAGGCTCAGATATCCCCAGCGCCTGTTGAGCTGTACATAGGTGATGTCGCTTACCCAGACCTGCTCGGGACGCTCGACCGCAAGTCCCTTTATCAGGTTCCCGTACTTCTTCATCCAGTGCCGCGAATCGGTGGTGACCGGTGGTGAC
>NZ_PEAZ01000094.1:0-9994 GCF_002734245.1 Sphingobacterium sp. 1.A.4 | reverse complement strand
TCAGATGAAAAGCAACAACAGGTTTACCCGGTTCACAATGAAAGGACTGGATAAAGTCGCTGTGGAATTCGGTTTGATGGCCATTGCCCATAACCTCAGAAAATGGGCAAAAAAGTGGAAAGACAAAGCTTTTATCGGTAAACCAGGTGGCAAAAACTCCCTATTTGCGATAAATCAAGCCATCAACATGCTGAAAAGTACAAAACATCGACTTGCAGCCTAATATTGCTCATGAAATTATAATGGAGCTCCAGAAAGCTATAAAACAGAAGAAGGTGCCTTTTTAGACACCTTCTTCTGTTTTTAACAATTAGGTAATATTTAAGATATAGAACCGCCTGAATAACAATAAACAGTCTAATTTTCCTATTTTTAGGATTCATTCCAAATCATGAATATGTTAAAATCAATATTAACCATTCTTGCACTTTCGGCGGGTCAATTAGTTATGGCCCAACAAGCTGGAGAAACCTTATTATTACGGAATCCAAGTATAAGTGACAAGCACATTACCTTTGTATACGGAGGTGATATATGGGTAGCGGATAAAAACGGCCAGAACCCGAGAAGATTAACAGTAAACCCAGCGGTCGAACAGAACCCAATGTTCTCTCCCGATGGAAACCAAATTGCATTTACAGGAAACTACGACGGTAATACCGATGTTTATGTGGTTTCAGTACAAGGAGGAGCACCAAAGAGAATCACCAGCCATCCGGCATCGGATGTATTGAGGGGTTGGATCTCCAATGACGAGGTTTACTTCACTACCCAAAGAGAGCTTACCTATTCCTTAGGAAGCCGTCTTTACAAATCCAAGATCAATGCTTCCGTAGATTATCCTTTGCCTATGCCTGAGGCCTACCAGGGTTCACCATCAGCAGATGGTCGTTATTGGGCATACATCAAAAACAGCGATCCTACTGAACGCGACCGTGTAGCTTTCAAGCGTTATCGCGGTGGTGGTATGCCTTCTATCTGGATCTTTGATACCAAAACCAACGATATTCAGATCGTTCCAGGTGAAAAATGTAATGATGTAAAACCGGTTTGGTTGGGCGATAAGGTTTATTTCCTTTCCGATAGGGATAAAACAGTAAACATTTTCAGCTATGACGTGAAGAGCAAACAGGTGGAGAAACTAACGAAGTTTGCTGATTATGATGTCAGGACGTTGAACGGAAATGCTGCTGAACTGGTGTTCGAGCAGGCAGGAAAGCTGCACATCCTGAATTTGGCGAGTAAAAAACACCAACCGATCAGCATCAGTCTGAATGCGGATGCGATGTACAAACGCTCCAGATATGCGGATCTGAATGAAAGTATCCGTGGTTGGGAGATTTCCCCAACCGGGCAGCGAGCGTTGTTCGAATCCAGGGGCGAGATCTTCTCGGTACCAAAAGATAAGGGTGATGCCCGCAATATCTCCAATTCTCCAGGAAGCCATGAACGTTTTCCGGCTTGGTCTCCAAATGGAAAATGGATTTCCTACCTTTCTGACAAGAATGGAAAATATGAATTGGTATTGCGTGATCAAAAGGCCGTGGACGAGCCGATCCATATCAAATTAGGAGAAACCAACTTCTATTTTCAACCAACATGGTCGCCAGATAGCAAGAAGTTATTCTTCAATGATTCGCATCTTAACCTTTACTATGTAGATATCAACAGCAAAAAGGTGGTTAAAGTGGCAGATGATTACCTTGGCTCCCATACCGGACGTTCCTATAACATGTTCCAGCCAAGCTGGTCGCCGGATTCCAAATGGCTTTCTTTTGTGAAAACATTGCCTAACGGTGTCTCTGCAGTGAACATGTACAATTTGGAAACCAAGCAGACCCAACAGATCACAGACGGCATGAGCAATGTGTCTTCTCCGATCTTTACCAAAGACGGTAAATACCTGGTATTCCTGAGCAGTACTGATGTAGGTTTGACCAATTCCGGACTGCACATGACCGCTTACGACCGTCGTCCGCAATACAATGCCTACGCTTTCCTTTTGTCCAGCGAAACGACTTCCATTTTCAAGAACGAAAGTGATGAAGAAACGGTAAAATCGGATGAACCGAAGAAAGAGGAAAAGAAGGAGCAAGAGAATAAGGATGCAAAAGACGATAAGGCTACTGGAAAATCAGCGGATAAAAAAGGAGCAGACCCTAAATCATCGGATGCTAAAAACGAGAAATCCAAAGATATCAAAGTTGATTTCGCCAACATCAACAGCAGAATCATGGCTTTACCGATCCCTGCGGGATCCTATGGCTTTGATGGGCATGTAGAGAACCAATTGATCTATACCCGCGATCGTAACATCTATGCCTTCGACCTAAATAAGCTGGAAGAGAAATCCTTGGTAGAGAATGCCGGTGGATTTACCATCTCTGCGGATGGTAAGCAGATGTTGTACAGCAGCCGTCAAGGTTATTACATCGTAAATGCGGGTCAGAAACCTCAGGGTGAAAGTGGTAAACTGAAATTGGATAACATCAAATTATTGGTGGAACCAGAACAGGAGTGGAAACAGATCTACAATGAGGTTTGGAACATGCAGCAGGATTTCTTCTATGTGGAGAACATGCATGGTGCGGATTGGGCAGCTGTAAAGAAAAAATATGAGAAATTCCTTCCATATGTAAACCACCGTTCGGACCTGGGCTACCTATTGAACGAAATGATGGGCGAGTTGGTTGTTGGGCATAGTTACATCTATCCTGGCGATGAACCATCTGCACCTTCTGTTTCATCGGGTGTTTTGGGCGCGGATTATGTGATCGAGAACAACCGGTATAAGATTTCCAAAATCTATAACCGTATGGATTGGAACCCTTCTTTTAAAGCGCCGTTGGCAGAGCCTGGATTGAACATCCATGAAGGCATGTATATCCTTGCGGTAAATGGCAAGGAACTAACCGCAGATATCGATATCTACAGCTTATTCGATAATACAGTAGGTAAACAGGTCAACCTGAAGGTGAATGATAAACCAAGTCTTTCCGGCGCGAAGGATGTGGTGGTAAAACCGATCTCCTTTGGAAACGAAGTAGGTCTTCGCCGTCAGGAATGGGTAGAAAGAAACCGCAAGAAGGTAGACCAGCTGAGCAATAACCAGATTGCTTATGTTTATATGCCGAATACAGGTAGAGAGGGATATGTTTCTTTCAACAGGTATTATTTCTCGCAAATGGATAAGAAAGCCCTATTATTGGACGAACGTAACAATGGAGGAGGTTCCGTGGCCGATTATGTGATCGACCTGTTATCGAGGGATCTGATTGCCGGTTGGGGTATCCGTGATGGAAGAAGCTTTACGACGCCAGGAAATGGAATTTTTGGACCTAAGGCGATGATCATCAATGAAAATGCTGGTTCTGGAGGAGATATGATGCCGTATATGTTCCGCCATAAAGGTTTGGGTAAATTGGTTGGCCGTACTACGATGGGAATCTTGGTCGGTATCAGTGGTTACCCGCCATTGTTGGATGGAGGAAGTGTTACAGCACCTAATTTCGGGGTATTTGACCTGAAAGGTAACTATATTATCGAGAATGAAGGGGTAGCACCGGACATCTTTATCGAGCAGACGCCGAAGGACCTGATCGAAGGTCGGGATCCGCAATTGGAAAAAACAGTTCAATTGTTATTGGAGGAAATGAAAACCTATCCATACAAAGAACTTAAAAAACCAAAAGATCCGGTTCGGGTGAATTAATATTTATTAATAAATAAGAAGAAGCCATATTCATTTCGGATATGGCTTCTTTTTTTGCATACCATATGTTTTGTTGTCTCCAAATTGCTTTGTTTTTCCAGATACTGGGAAATCTTGCTAAATTTGATTATGCTAATAGAAATCTGGTCAGACATTATGTGTCCCTTTTGCTATATCGGGAAACATCAATTCGATAAAGCCTTAAATGCTTTACCATTCAAGGAGGATATTGAAGTGCAATATAAGAGCTATCAATTGAACCCGGAATATACCCATGTGGAAGGCGATAGTACCTATGGGTTTTTAAGCCGTTCTAAGGGGATCAGTATGGAACAAGCGAAGGAAATGACCAATCATGTGGTACAGATGGGCAAACAGGCTCGTGTACATATTAATTTTGACACCAATATTCCTGCAAATACCTTTAAATCCCACGAATTGATCCATTTTGCGGCATCCAAGGGGAAAGCCAAGGAAATGAAGGAACGTTTGTTCGAAGCCCATTTTACAGAGGGCCTGAACATAGAGAAACTGGAGGTGTTGGTTCAGTTGGCTACCGAGGTCGGATTATTAGCAGAAGAAACCAAAGAAGCTTTACAGACGGATAGGTATGCAACGGCCGTGCGGCAGGATCTGCACGAGGCCAGACAGATCGGTATCCGCGGCGTACCATTCTTTCTCTTTGATCGTAAATATGCTGTTTCTGGCGCCCAGGGTGTAGAAGCATTTACAGAGGTCTTGGAAAAGAGTTATCAGGAATGGAAAGATAACAAACCAGAAATCACGAATAATTAATGGATTACCAAAAGCAGGGCTCAGCCTGGCAATCACTGTTCCTCTTATTGATCTTTACATTGGTTTGCGCCTTTGTGACCCAATTATTGGCGGTAATTGGCTATCTGCTGTTTTCAGGAGACTTTAAATCCATTCTTCAAAGTCAGGATATGAGCGGCATCATGGGGTCCAAGGGTTTCCTTTACACCTCGCTGATGGTGAGCAGCCTCGGCACATTCTTGTTTCCGGCATTGTTGCTCCAACAACGTGAAAAACAGGTGTTTGATTATTTTCCTACCGAAAAGAACCAGATCATCATATTGCTTTTGTTGACCCTTTTATTTCTGTTGGCCTTTAACCCCAGCATGGAATGGATCAGCCGCTTGAACCAGCAAATGATGTTGCCGGATTCGCTTGGAGGCGTAGAAGAATGGATGCGGGACAAGGAAGACAGTATGGCTGATTTGACCGAAAATATTGTCATGGTGGATAATATTCCTGGCCTACTGTTGAATATTCTGGTGATGGCGATTGTGCCGGCCATTGTGGAGGAATATTATTTCCGAGGGGCATTGCAGGGTATTCTGGGGCGGATCATTCCCAATATGCATGTGGCCATCTGGTTAACCGCCATCATCTTCTCGGCCATCCATGTGCAATTCTATGGTTTCTTCCCAAGAATGATCCTCGGATTGATCTTTGGCTATGCCTTTTATTGGAGCAAAAACATCTGGGTGCCGATATTTGGCCATTTTATCAATAACTTTACCGTGACCTTGGTCGCCTACTATTATCAGAAACAAGGAAAATCTTTTCAAGATTTACAGAACATGGAATCCTATTCTACTGTTTATTATATATTAAGTGTGGTATTTAGCATGGCCTTGGGCTATTATTTTTACCAGGTTACCCATAAAAAGAAAATCTATGAGCAATCCCAATTGGGTTAAAATACGGACCTATACGAACCGGGTCGAGGCAGAGATCGTGAAATTGATGCTGGTTGAAAATGATATTCCGGCCGTATTGATGAACAAACAGGATTCTTCTTATCCTGTTTTTGGAAACATTGAACTGCTTGTTGACAAGGAACATCAATTGGAGGCTGTTGCCCTGATCGATAGTTTCTCCGAAGAAGACCTGGAAAATGAAGACTAGAGCAATTACCGGTTTCTTCTTTGTGCTGGTTCTAGTGGCAGCAACCATTTTCAATGCCTATGTATTTGCGGCCTTTTTTTCCTTGTTGGGGATATTTTCCGCAAGGGAATTCTTCGGGATCTGTAGAACGGAGGATACCAAGCCACTGATGTGGATAGGAACCATCTGCGCAGCAGTACTGGCGTTATTGGCTTCCGGGGTCTTTTTGGGTCAGCTTCAGCCGTTGAGCCTGTTATTGGCGGTTCCTTTGGTTTCGCTCCTGTTCATCTCTTCCCTGTACCTCAAAAGGGAAAAACCTTTTCATGATATTGCTTATACCGTTTTGGGATTATGGTATGGCTGTGTTCCATTTCTGTTTTTTATCGGTTTGGGATTTTTGGACACGACGTTCAATCCGAATATCCCGATGGGATTTTTGATCATGCTGTGGTCCAATGATACAGGTGCTTACCTATCGGGTAGAGCATTAGGAAAACATAAATTGTTTGAACGGATCAGCCCGAATAAAACCTGGGAAGGCTTTATCGGCGGGGTGGTTTTGGCAATTTTGGTTTCCTTGTTGCTGAACCATTATTTTGTAGGACTAACGCAGATCCAATGGATCGCTATGGCCTTGATCATCGGGGTTTTTGGTACCCTTGGCGATCTGGTGGAGTCCATGCTGAAAAGAAGTTTAGGCATCAAGGATTCGGGACAGATCCTACCTGGGCACGGAGGTTTTCTGGATCGTTTTGACGGCCTGCTGATCGCCGCACCATTGGTTTATATCATACTGACTTTATTTTAATAGCATGAAGATCGAAAAATCTACTTTTGATTTCTTGAACAACCTGAAAGAGAACAACAACAGGGAGTGGTTCCAGGAAAATAAACCGGCTTATGAGGCTGCCTTAGCGAATGTAACCGCATTTATTGAGGCGATCATTGTGGAGCTTTCAAAATTGGATCCCCACATCAATACGGATATCTCTGCAAAGAAATGCTTGTTCCGGATTTACAGGGATGTTCGGTTTTCGAAGAATAAGGATCCTTATAAATCTTGGTTTGCAGCCGGAATTTCCATTGATGGCCGAAAATTGGCTGGTCCGGAATATTATATCCATATTGAACCGGAAGGAACTTTTTTGGCGGTAGGGTATTGGAGGCCAGAAAAGCAACATTTGGATGCCATTCGTCAGGAGATCGATTACAGTGCGGAGGAATTGTTTAAGGCATTGGAAAAAGGGGGCTGGAAAGCAGAGGAAATGTCTGCGGAGGATAGATTGCAGCGACCGCCTGCAGGATATGCGGCAGATAACCCACATATAGACCTTTTAAAGCACCGAAGCTTTATCTTGCACAAGAATATTGGCAGAAAGGATATGGAGTCTCCTAAGGCTTTAAAAACGGTTATTGAGACTTATTCTTCGATGATTCCTTTTAAGGATTTTATTCATCAGGCGATTGAGCAATAATAAAGCAATTTAATCTGACTAATAGAAGTTATACCTATCAAACAGCACTTATAAAGGGAGGCTGATCTTTCCCATACAGACCGCAGGGGAGTCCTTGATGTTTTCTACATCTTCTGGATTTCCTGCTACAGTTTCATTGGCCAGCACTGCAAATAGGCAGGCTTCCTTGGCATCGGGATCAATTCCTAAACTGGAGAAGGACTGAACCTGATTAGGAAAGGCTTCTTTGAGCTGTTTCATCAACAGCGGATTATGGAGTCCACCACCACTTACATACACCTGAAAACTTTCCAGTCCTGCAGTAGCTTTTTGGATTCCCTGTATCATGGTCTTGGCTGCAAAGGCATTTAAGGTGGCCATCATGTCCTCCTTGGAAAGTTTTTCCAGATCGGTGTTTTGTGTTATTTTTTCCAGGTAGGCGAGATTGAACAATTCAGGACCGGTGGTTTTTGGAAAACCCAGGCTCAAGAACTGTTCTTCCAACAATAGATCGAGGAGTTCGGGCTGTACCTTGCCTTTGCTGGCCATCTCGGCATCCTTGTCCATTTCCATTCCGAAGTGTTGGTGCATGAACTGGTTCATCATGGTATTTCCAGGACCCAGGTCGGTAGCATAGGCTTTTTGTTCCAAACCGATACTTGGAAGGAAGGTAAAGTTGGAAATGCCTCCAATATTCAATAATATCCGGTTTTCCTCAGGGTCGCTGAAGAGCAGGAAATCGCCATAAGCGGCCAAGGGAGCACCTTCGCCACCGGCGGCAATATGTTTCTGCCGGAAGTCGGATAGGGTGATGATACCTGTTTTAACGGCAATATGATCCGCATCTCCTATCTGTAGGGTGCTATTGGGCAATCGATGGTCCTTGGTGAGGGATTGGGGGGCATGAAAGACCGTCTGCCCATGACTGGCGATCAGGTCTATATCTTCGGGAGCTAAGCCCCAAGACGCTAGTGCTTCAAGGATTAAAGCAGCGTGTGTGCTGCCTACATAAGCATTTATTCCGCAGAGTAGCTGCTGATCAATCTGTCTTTTCGCGAATATTTCCCTGATCCAGTTCCGGAAATCATCCTGATAATCCAGAGTTACAAATTTTTCAAGTGAGATTTTAGAGCTTGGGCCAGAACCACTGATGCGGCAAAGCGCAATATCTAGACCATCAAGGGAAGTTCCGGACATTAATCCGATGATCAAACGTTCCTTTTTTTGGGCGATGCGGTAAAGGCTTTCGATGCAGGTATTCATAGGATAAAAATACATTTAAATTTGTAATATGCATTCTTAATCCTATTTTTGAAGGAAAAACAAATAATTACGACATGAATTTTCCTTCAGAATTAAAGTACACCAAAGACCACGAATGGATTCGTGTGGAAGGTGATGAAGCTGTTATTGGTATTACAGACTTCGCGCAACGCGAATTAGGCGATATCGTATTCGTTGATATCAATACTGTTGGTGAAGAGGTTGCTGCTAATGAGGTTTTCGGAACTATCGAAGCAGTAAAAACTGTATCTGATCTTTTTATGCCTGTTAATGCAGAAGTATTGGCAGTAAACGATGCGATCGATGCATCTCCAGAATTGGTTAACTCTGATCCTTACGGTGAAGGATGGATTATCCGTGTTAAATTAAGCAATGTTGCTGATATTGATGGCTTGCTTTCTGCTGATCAATATAAATCAGAAGTTAACGCATAAGTATTTTAATACATAAAAAAAGAGGCAGATCCACGGATCTGCCTCTTTTTTTATGGGAAGGTTATAAACCTTGTACGATATTGTTCAAATCTAAATTAATCCTCTGCCCATCTTGATTCAATTTCATTTTTATTGTCATTACTTTGGGGTAATGGGTGTTGGTATCTAATATGTAGGTACCTGAATAATCACCTATTTTGGTATTTGATGCATCTTGGATATCTCCTGTAAATTCAAAATTGTATCCCTCTGCTGTTTTGGAAAGGTATTTAGCATTCCTAATTACTGTCATTTCATTTGCAGTTTCCTTGGTTGTCCATGTATATCCTGGAGCCGCTGGTTTATCCGGTAATACAGATCCAGAAGTTAGGTTTTCAAAAGGGCTAAGAGCGGTTGTCCCTTCATCTTCGCTGCTCACTGCGCCCGCTTCGGTCATTTTCGTTGCCATCTTTTTACCAAGTAATGGTTCAAACTGTGCCGCGAAGATGGTTCCAATTTCATCGTCTGAAGGGTTTTCAGAATCATAACTTCCTTGCGCCATACCTGCATCAAGATCAATTTTTACCGCTTTTATGACGTTATCAACGGTGAAAATATTGTTTTCCAATTTGCTGGCCGTCATTTCTGTCTTGATATTCATATCCATTATAGTTCCTCCAGTTCCTCCTTCCACATCAATTTTGGCTTTTGCAACTTGGGTAAACGTTTTGTTTAATGGCAGTTTGATTTTAAATTCGGTAGTCTGTGCGCTCACTGTGGAAACAGCTGTTCCCAACAGAAATAATAGAAATAATTTTCTCATGAATTATGGTTAATAGTAATCTGATTTTTAAAAGTTCTCTTTAAATATAAAGAATAATCAGCAAATATTGTTAAAATAAAAAGGCCTCAACACGAATGGAGGGCACTGAAAAAGTCTCAACTTTTTAATGAGATTTAAAGAAATGACTGAGTACAAGATTTATCTTACTCGGTCATTTTTGTTCTAAGGATTTCTGAAAATTTGTTTTTTAATGGTTTTATTGAAGGTTTAATCGACCATGAGTGGCTATTTAGGCTTTCAGAATCTCAAATCCATTGATTTTGAGGTAATATTCCTCCTTTTTAGATCAATTTCAGGATTCTTTTCAAGTTTACCGTGAAGATGGCCATTGCACCCTGCATTTCCATATTTTGGATGCCATAGGAATCTGCTCTTC
>NZ_PEAZ01000093.1:0-10563 GCF_002734245.1 Sphingobacterium sp. 1.A.4 | reverse complement strand
ATCAGGGACCTTGGCGCCCATCTGCTGGACCTCTTCCAGGGCAGGGATGCCACCATATTGCCCGGGATCACGGACTATACCTGGATGCAGATCTACAGCGAGACGGGAAACGATCTGGAACGATGGGCCACGGAGAAGCATTTCACAAGTTGGCTGGGGCTATCTCCGGGGCAGAACAGCTCGGGCACAAGTAGCAGAAGGGTCAAGCGGAAGGGGAAACCGCTGACCGGACAGATATTCCGGGTCATTGCACAGGGACTCCTACAGAGCAAGAAAATAGCGATCGGGGAATTCGGACGMCGGCTTCGGGCCAGAAAAGGGCCTATGATCGCCATYAAGGCCATGGCCAACAAATTGGCAGCACAGTATTGGCGACTGATGGTAAAGGGGACTACCTATGTGGAACAAGGGGTGCAGACCTATGAAACACAATTGAAAAAGCAGAAGGAAAAGTACCTAAACAGGTTGGCACTGGAGTTCGATATGAAATTAGATAAGATACATTGACCTGATTAACAATAGGTTATACAACATGTCATTGGTAGCGTAGTCGAAGGATCTGTACGGTTGCATCCGAACAGATGGTTCGACTACGCTCACCATGACATGGGGGAAGATTGCTTCGTCGTACCTCCTCGCAATGACGAAAACTCCTCGCAATGACGAAAAACTTCCCTAAAAAGTATACCCTAAACTCAAATGCGGAAAATAAGGCATAAAGAAACCTTTACCAAACGTTGGGGTAAAACCTGCGCGGAAATTAAATCCGCCATCTACCGGTTGAAGGCGATATCCGAAAGTCAAATTCCCTACCATACTGGATCTATTTCCCTCAATGAATAACAATTCATTGTTCGGATCATTCTGCTCATCCCAGGAAACATTATAATAAGTAGCACCTACGCCCATCTCAAAGTAATGTTTGTTCTTACCCAATAGGTAATTTAATCCTACAGGCAATGTAAATACACCTTCATCGTCTATATTTAAATAACTGACCCCAATACGGCCACCAAAACCATTACGTGTGTTCTGAAAACGCGTGTCGTAGTTTACGGAATAGGTAATCCCAGGTCCTAAAACCTCAAAATAGATGGTCTGTGCTCTTGGACCCTCTTCATGGGTATTTGGATTTTGTGCAAATGCCATACTGCTCAAACATAGGGCAGCTAAGGCTAAGGTAATTGATTTTAGTTTCATAATGTACGATTAATAGATGGTACAATTTTAATAAAAAAATAGATATAAAGGGTTATTTTATTTCCTTTAAGCGATATTTTGTTTAACTTGTTGTTTAAACAATCAACCTATCAACTATACAAACGTATATTATCAAAAAAATGAGACAGTCTAGCAGTTACAAGGTTAATTTCGCTCTAAAAACACGGTTAAAGCAACCTTAAACCATGTTTTTGTATATAAAACATAGTAAAAACCTACTTTCACATTACTTTCAGTATGGTTTCACTTCGAAACCAACCCAAAAAATAAGGGGCCATCCATATCGGACAGCCCCTTCGTTTTTAGTTTTGAATGATATTAATCAGCTAATGGTAGATATTGTCGATCAGCCAATTTTAAATCATTAATTAGCTAAAATAAATTGTACTTCTGCTTGGAACTTCACCTCGTCACTTACCATCACACCACCAGTTTCCAAAGCCGCATTCCAAGTCAAACCGAAATCATTTCTGTTGATCTTTCCGGTTACAGTATAACCTGCTTTTTGGTTGCCCCAAGGATCTTGGCTTGTACCACCGAATTCCACATCAAATGTTACAGATTTTGTATTTCCTTTAATGGTCAAATCACCAGTCAATTTATACTCTTCTTCATCTTCTTTCACGATTTTCGTGGAAACGAACGTGATCGAAGGATGGGAAGCAGCACCGAAGAAATCTTCACTTTTTAAGTGTTGATCGCGTTGTTCGTTGTTGGTGCTTACGGAATCCGTTTTGATGTCTACCGAAATTTTTGCGTTTTCAAGTCCTTCACCATCATTTTCAACGGTAATGTCGAAATTGGTGAACTGACCTTTAACGGTAGAGATCATCATGTGTCTTACTTTAAATTCAATTTCACTGTGTGCTGGGTCTAAGTTCCAAGTTGCCATAATATTTTCTTTTTTAAATGATATAAATACTTTTCTATTGATTTTGTTTGTTGCAACAAAGATAGGGCAGGAAAAAAAAGCTGCACATTGATGTATGTTAAGAAATCTCTTTTTTCCGTAAAAGCTTTTCATAGAGCTTTTCCGAAGCCTTGTGTTTGGCCATGCGTATGGTCAGCAGGTAGATGAGGATAGATGCGAAAATAAAGAAAAGTGCGGCTAGGATAGTAAAACTGCTTAGTACCTGATAGAAAACAGAGCTGCGCAGATCGATATAGGAAATGGGCAGGAATAGTATCGCTTGGTTTGGGTTTTTTGAATTGACCAAGCAGCTATAGGATTTCTCGACCAACATTTTTTCCGCAATCAGCAGTGTCTCCTGTTTCTTTTGGCTGGTACTCCGCTTGTCCCAGAAAGGGAAATAACGTTTTAAGGTATATTGCTGAATATGGTTATATTCTTTTCCATTGGTCCTGCTCTGAAAACAAATCTCCACAAAAGCATGACCATTGCTTTTGAAGCCTCTAAAATGATGGGGTTCCAAATCTAGGATTTCCACTTCTTTCTTTTTCCAGCTAGGATGTGACCATTTGAATTCCTGGATCTTGAGGTAAGGGGAGATGCTTATCGTGAGCAAAAAGAGTAGGTAGACAAATACAAAGGTGCTGAACAGCTTGATATAGATCAGTTTGGAGAAAGTGAATCGGAGATTGTTTCGGATAAATATGATGACTATACTGATTGGGAGGCAATATAAGGCGTAACGAAACGGGAAGATATACCCCACAATAACCAAAACGAACAGCATCATGATGGTTTTGCCCACATTGTCGCTTATTTTATCTCTTTTACGTTTAAATTCCAAAATTACGGTTACTAATTTTCAGCAAAGATAAAGGCTGTCTAAAATTATCATAGAAAAATAAAAAAATAATTTATAAAAAATTCTTTAGGGTGTTAATTTACCAGTTGGAAGTTAAAAATGATGCCCTGTATGCTATGATATGAATAATGTTTTCGAGTGGCTTAAGCCGAGGTTTAAATTTTTAAATCTGTTTTCCCAAGATGGAGATATATTTTATGTTTTAAGGAAAGGCCTGTAGATACATAAATGGAACAATTTATGTAGTATATACCTAGGCTGCAGATTATGGAAATTTAAGGAAGATTAAGGAGATTAGATGAAGATCAAGGTAATTATAACAGGTTCAACAGGAATGGTTGGAGAGGGAGTACTGCTGGAATGCCTGCAGAATCCAAATGTAGAACAAATTTTATTGTTGAATCGGAAGCCTTATGGTATCGATCATCCGCAGGTGAAGGAACTGATCCATAGTGATTTTAATAACCTGAGCAGCATCAAAGAGGAATTGATGGGTTATGATGTCTGCTTCTTTTGTGCAGGAGTTTCCTCGGTGGGCATGTCTAAGGAAGAGTATTTTCGCCTGACCTATACATTGACCTTGAATTTCGCCAAGGATTTGGTAGCTATCAATCCGGAAATGGTTTTCTGTTATGTTTCTGGCCGAGGTACAGACAGTTCGGAACAGGGCAGGGTGAATTGGGCGAAGGTGAAGGGGAAAACAGAAAATGACCTGATGCGTTTGCCATTTCGGGCGGTGTATAATTTTAGGCCTGGGATGATGGGCCCAACCAAAGGGGCCAAGAATGTAAAGGGCGCTTTTAAGGTCATCGAATTTCTGTACCCATTCCTGCGTCCATTCAATAAAACCTACTTTTTGACCTTAGCGGAAGTTGGCCGTGCCATGATCAATGTGTCATTGCATGGATATAATAAACATGTGCTGGAGATTCAGGATATTTCCTTTTTGGCCAACAATAATCAATAATCGTTTTTTGAACAAATAACCGCTTCCTTTCTATCTTGCTTTTATAGGAAATTAAAGATCACCTTCAGCACCGCCATTCTACCCCGGAGCTGATACAGGTTATGGCTCTGCCTATTAGCGCTGATGGAATAGGTTTCAAAGGATTTGACATTTGCGAGGTTGGTCATGTTCAATTCCAGGTCTGTTTTCCATTTGGCAAAACGATATCTTGCAAAACCATCCAAAAACACATAATTGATATCTTTTAAGCCTTCCTGTTGGTTAAATAGGTGCCGCGCGGTGAAGCGCAGGGTCAATCCCTTGAACAGGTATACTGGCAATCCAACGGATTGGTTGATATTAAAGGAAGTTCGATCGAGGCTCCCATCGCCTGATCCAGCTTGATTATCCGACCAGCTCGCCAAACCGAAGTAAGATAGGTTCAGGTTCTTCCAGATCTTGGTTTCCACCTGGGTCCGCAAGCCATAGCTGTACTGTTTAAAGGGGAGGAGCTCCTGATTGAACAATTGGTTGTAGTCGGTCATGCTCCAGTTGGCATTGACTTTTAGGGAGCTTGCCCATTTGAAGATGTACTTATCGATCCCAAAGCTGGTGGATAGGGAATTGACCTGGTTCTCTCGGTCCAACAATTGGGTATTGGTGCTGTTTTCTCCCACTTCGTTGGATATGATATTGGAGGAGATATTCTGGGAATAGCTGATTCCTGCGTTCATGAAGAACATCTTCAATGTTCTGTTGAACTTGTAATTCAGATTGGCAGACCGGGATTCATATTCGGCTAGTCCGGCCAAGTTATTGGACAGGCTGCGGTAATTGCGGAGGACGATTCCCCGGTAAACATTGTCGATATTTCCAAAAGATTTGGTACGGTGGACACCTAAGCTCAGCTCATCCTCCGACGCCACCCGCAATTTGGCATTCAGCGAAGGCTGGAAAAGCAGCTGCTGTTGTTTATTATTGATATCAAAATTCGGGTCGGCAAAGTGGGTGAACTGCAGCATGAGGGGTAAGGTCAATGTTACTGCCAAACTTTTCTTTTCCCAATCGTATCCCGCTTCTGTAGAGAGGCTATACCGTTGCCAGTCCATCTGGTTGTTTAGGGAATCCTGTGGGAAAGCCATGCTGCTGCCTTCAATTTCCTTTTCTAAACGGCTATTGAACTGCTGTTTGTCGAGGATAGCGCCTAGTCTATAACTTTGTCTTATCCTGGTGGTTGGGATGCGGTAGCCTAGATTTGCCCTGGAAAATAGGGTGGGCACTTCCACAAATTGAAGGCTGGCGTCGTAGGGCAGGTTATTGTTTAAGCGGTCAGCAAATACTCCAGGTTGTAAACGAAGAGTCTGCGGTTTATTGCCATAATCCAGGTACCATTCCAGTTTCAGGAGGTTTTCTTTTTTTGTTTGGGGTATATAGAAGAAATGATTGGAAAAGCCTTTGATCCTTTCCTTCAGACTGCCCCTGTTGTTTATGTTATTGGCCAGAATATCCGCCATACCCTGATCCTGCCTGTATTCGAGGGCCAAAATGTTGTTGATGTATTTATCCTTACTGTTCTTGCTGGCTGTAAACTTCAAGGAACTGATAAACTGTTCGTTTTCCTTATCCTGGACCTCTTGAAGAACGAACTGCTCATTTTCGGTGAGGTAGGTGTTGGTACCTTCGAAATGGTTTTCATCGCGACCCAACATCAATTGGATATTGGATTTCAACTGCCAGTCGTTTTTCAGGTTGACCAGGTTATTGGCATTTAGGCTGGCATGGTCATTCAGGAAGTAATTGGCTTTTCCCAGCATCGGCGGTCCTACTGTTCCCAGGGAGAGGAGGTTGTTGATGGCGGTACGGCCAAGTTTCCCCATAATGGAATTGCTGTTGAAACCTGTGAAATCCTGCTCCAGATCTCGACCTACATTGTTCCACTGCAGCACATTGAGCACCTTGAATTTTTTGTTGAAAAGGATGCTGTTGAGTTCGGCATCGTATTGTTTGGGAATTCCAGCTCCTAATTTCACTTCGCCGGTCATCTTCATTTTTGCTTCATCCTTGATGACGAGATTAAGCGCCACAGCATCCGTAAATTTCTTGTTTTTTAGGACCTTGAGGTGTTCATGGTTCTGCAATACCTGGATGTCCTTGACCATTTTGTAGGGGATGGTGCGGGTTCCGATGTTGTACCGGTCTTCCAGGAGATCATCCCCATCGATATACAGGTGGGAGATGGACTTTCCTTGGAATTTGATGTTTCCATTATCGGAAACTTCCATACCGGGCAATTTTTTGAGCACATCCCCAATGGAACGGTCCATTTCGTTGGCAAAGCTATCCACGTTGTAGCTGATGGTATCTCCGATACGCTGGATCGCCGGTCGGGATTTGACCATGATGGAATCCAGGAGGGTGGTATTCTGTTCCAGCTCTATTTTTAGATTTTTAAAGTCAGGTTGTTCATTGGATTGATCTGCAGACAGGGACATACTGAATTTTTTATAGCCTAGGTGGTTGATTTCTAACCGACTTCCTTTTGTTGCGGCATTGTTCTGCAGTTGAAAGTAACCCTTGCTATCGGTCTGTTTGAAGGCCAAGATCTTATTCTCTGCTGATTTCAGCAGGATACTGGCGGAAGGAATGGCTTTTCCAGATTGCTTGTCGATCAGGAAGCCTTGTATGCTTTGCCCTTGAGCAAAGCATAGCGAGGCCAAACAGGCTAATATTAGCGAGGTTAAATAACGTAGGAACATGGGTGGTATTTGATCTTCTGTTTTGTGAATTGTTTATGGTTTTAATTCAATGGGATTATTCACAATAGCCGATGGTTTGTAATTGCTGTTATCGCTTTTCACCGTAAGAGATTTAATCTTACTTGGATCCATGGAACCAGAAATAGCCGATGAAGAGGAAGAGCCTGAGGGCCTTCCACTAACGATAGTCATGCCACCTCTTCCTCCTGAACTACCACTGCTGATCGTCGTGGAACTGCCTCCCGTTTTTGCCTGCATATAGGCCATCGGATTTGCCCGGTATCCCTCTTCTTGTTTTTTAACCTCCGCTGGGGTAGATTTGATCGCATAATCCGGAGCTTCTATCAGGACGTTGTTGGTTTCATCCAATTTATCGAAGCCGGCATATTCAAAAACCACTTCTTTTTTGAGGTCTTCTGCCGATAGGATCAAGCCTGGAAGTCCATGTAATTTCCAAGGACCGAAGGAAAAAGGCAGGTCGGTGGTGAACCAGGCGGTGTACTGTCGGCCCTTGTAGTTGGTTGTCGCTTTTTGGCAGGTATAGCCTCCAATGGTCTTGGTTTCGTCATGGATCTCCCATTCCGGTACATCATAGGCATTATCCATCAAAAAGGTATTTCCTCCAAATCGGGCAATCTCCAAGATTTTCTTCTCTTCCGGTTGGATGATAAAGTTGCGGTCTATGGCTGTTGAGCTTTTGCTCAGCACCAGATTACCATCAAAACTTGGGCTTTCCATCTGTTTTTTCACTTCCTGGTTCAATCGCTCTGAAGAATAGGAAGTATAATAGGAACCTTTCTGTCCTAGGTAAGTAACGACTTCATCCAGTCTGGGATTCTCCCTTTTGTTGGTGTCGTTGATATGTTTGAATTGGTAGTGCACCTTGGCGACTGGTTTTTCCTGTGCGGAAAGGCCTATGCTGAAGGCTAAAGCGGCAAAAAATAGGATCGTTCTTTTCATGGTTATTAATTTTTAATAAACCTACGAAATATTAGTAATATATACAAAAAGAAAATAATTACATTTGTTAGGAAGGATAAAACAAAAAGGAACGTGGCAAAACTGAAGATAAATTACCCTAAGGATAAATTACAGAACAATTCAACGGTTTGGAAGTATGGGATGGTGGTACTGACGATCATCCTGATCTGTATATTTTTGCCTAAGCAACCACGATTTCGGTACGAGTACCAGAAGGGGAAACCTTGGAACCATGAGAACCTGGTATCGCCCTATAACTTTGCAATCTTAAAGACGCCGGAGGAGCTGGCGCGGGATAAGCAGTATATCCTGAAGACGGTTCAGCCGATCTACAACCTGAACGATGTGGTGAGCAAGGAGCAGATCGACCAGTTCAATACGGACCTGAACGAGAAATGGCAATCCAGCCAGTTGGACTCTGTGGAGGGGGCCGATATCAACAAGTATCGAGCGGTAGGGACCGCGCTTTTGGATTATGTTTATGGTCGGGGGGTGATCTCTTTGAATAACCGGTTTCAGGTGAAGGGGGATGATTCCTTGAAGCATGATCCGACGGCGATGGAGTATAATTTTGTGCTGGTGCATGATAATATTGCGCAGCAGAAGAATACGGTGGATTGTTTTACGATCGAAACGGCAAACCAATATATCCGGAGCGCGCTGGAGCGGAATACGGAGATAAGCTTTAAGCCTTGGTTGGCGGAGATCCTGAAGAGTTACATTACGATCAATTTTGTTTTTAATGAAAGCCAGACGAATAAGGTGGAGCAGACAGCGCTGTCGAATATCTCGACCACGCGGGGGATGGTGCAGAAGGATGAGCTGATCGCGGAGCAGGGCAAAATCGTGAACAACGACAGTTACCAGAAGCTGGAATCGCTGCGGAAGGTCTTTGAGGATGAATCGCGGATATCGGGGGAGCAGAACCTGGTGACCTTCGGACATTTTATCCTGATCTCCCTGGCGATGACTTTGTTAATGGTGTTCCTGTACTTCTTCCGGATAGATATCTTTAATAATAACCGGTTGTTGTTCATTATCTTTCTGGTGATCCTGGTGATGCTGGGGGTATTGAGCTGGGCGATCAAGATGAAGATCCCGAGCCTGTATTATATTCCGTATTGTAGTGTACCTATTATCTTCCGCTTGTTGTTCGATACGCGGATTGCATTGAATATTCATATTTTGATGGTGCTGGTGGCGGGACTGTTCGTGCCGAATAGTTTCGATTTTGTGTTCCTGCAGTTTACGGCAGGTATGGTGGCCATCTATAGCATCAAGACCTTGGTGAAAAGGGAGCAATTCCTGGTTTCCTCGGTCATTATTCTGGCGACCTACATCATGGCCTATGTGGGGCTGGTATTGACGCGTAACGGATCCTTTAGCAGCATCTATTGGCAGGATATCCTTCCTTTTACGGTGAGTGTGGGCTTGACCTTATTGGCCTATCCATTGATCTATGCGTTTGAGAAGTTGTTCGGCATTGTGTCGGATCTGACCTTGATGGAGCTGACGAACTCGAATTCGCGGTTGTTGCGGGAGCTTTCCTTGAAAGCGCCGGGCACTTTCCAGCATTCTTTGCAGGTGGCGAACCTGGCGGAGGCAGCGATCTATAAGATAGGGGGGAACCCTTTATTGGTTCGTGCGGGGGCTTTGTACCATGATATCGGGAAGATGATCAATCCTTTGTATTTTATCGAGAACCAGAAGACGAATGATAATCCGCATGAGGAGCTGACGCCGGAGCAATCGGCGCAGATCATTATCTCGCATGTGCTGAAGGGGATCGAGATGGCGCGGAAGCATCAGATGCCGGAGGTGGTTATCGATTTTATCCGTACGCACCATGGTACGACGAAGGTGGATTATTTCTATAATTTGGCGGTTAAGGATAACCCGGATAAGGTGATCGATGAGTCTATCTTTAAGTATCCTGGCCCGGTTCCTTTTTCGAAGGAGACGGCGGTGTTGATGATGGCGGACTCGGTGGAGGCGGCTTCCAGGGCTTTAAAGGAACCTACGGAGGAGTCTATCAATAATTTAGTGGACAAGATCATTGAGCATAAGTTGATGCAAAGGCAGTTTGCGAATGCGAATATTACGATGAGGGATATTACGGAAGCATCGAAGATTTTTAAGGCGATGTTGAAGAGTATTTATCATGTTCGGATTGATTATGATCTGACTAAGAAGAAGGAGGGATAAAAAATATATGGAGATTCTGGAGGAGGTGGAAAAAATTATATTGAGATTCAGAAGGTTGGGATTTTGGTGGGGAAAAAGTTAAAAAATGTGTGTAAACGGCTTTGAAGAGTGAATTAATTACTTTATGTTTGCACTGTCGAAACCCGGAGAGGTGCCTGAGTGGCCGAAAGGAACAGTTTGCTAAACTGTCGTACTGGAAACGGTACCGCGGGTTCGAATCCCGCCCTCTCCGCTTGTATAACCCTGATAATCAGTCAGTTGGAAACGTAGCTGCCAATTTCCGGACAGCTATGTTAAGTTACAAACACATTAAGATTTACGACGCAGAAGGAGATTTATCAAAAGAATGGTATGTCTCCTTCTACTTTTTAAAGCCGGTAGAACGGATCAAGCTGAATCCTTGGGGGGGAATACTAAAAATTTCTTAGTTTAGCATCTTTAAAACAGTTATCCCTTGCAAGAAGCCGAACGTAAATTACTATCCTTGTTGATGCCCGAAGGGCTTTTGGAATACTTTCAGATCATAGAAGTCGATCAGGTCGACAATCAGCTCCATATTTATTTAGATGAACTTAATATTGCTCCGACAGGCTATGAGAACAACAGGTTGGAGTCAAAGGGCTTCATGCCTTCCACCGAGATCTCGGACTTTCCCATTCGAGGCCAGAAAGTTACGCTACAT
>NZ_PEAZ01000092.1:0-11305 GCF_002734245.1 Sphingobacterium sp. 1.A.4 | reverse complement strand
CTTTCGTGCATCAGCGTCAATAACGGCTTAGACAGCTGCCTTCGCAATCGGTGTTCTGAGACATATCTATGCATTTCACCGCTACTTGTCTCATTCCGCCGTCTTCAACCGCATTCAAGCACTTCAGTATCAAGGGCACTGCGACAGTTGAGCTGCCGTCTTTCACCCCTGACTTAAAGTGCCGCCTACGCACCCTTTAAACCCAATAAATCCGGATAACGCTCGGATCCTCCGTATTACCGCGGCTGCTGGCACGGAGTTAGCCGATCCTTATTCTCCGGGTACATTCAGCCCTCCACACGTGGAGGGGTTTATTCCCCGGCAAAAGCAGTTTACAACCCATAGGGCAGTCATCCTGCACGCGGCATGGCTGGTTCAGGGTTGCCCCCATTGACCAATATTCCTTACTGCTGCCTCCCGTAGGAGTCTGGTCCGTGTCTCAGTACCAGTGTGGGGGATTCTCCTCTCAGAGCCCCTAGACATCGTCGCCTTGGTGGGCCGTTACCCCACCAACCAGCTAATGTCACGCGAGCCCATCCATATCCTATGAATATTTAACCATATGATGATGCCATCTAATGGTTGCATGCGGTGTTAATCCGGATTTCTCCGGGCTATCCCCCTGATATGGGTAGGTTGCTCACGCGTTACGCACCCGTGCGCCACTCTCACCGATGATAGCAAGCTACCACCGGATCCCGTTCGACTTGCATGTATTAGGCCTGCCGCTAGCGTTCATCCTGAGCCAGGATCAAACTCTCCATTGTAGAATGAAGTGTAAGACCGTGACTATTCATAAAAATAGAAACGTCTTGTTTTTTGTATCTCTGTCCTGCTCCCGGAAATCTGAAATTGATYGATCTGTAGATSGTCTTAATTTTCAGCTTTCGTCTTCCGACTACTCGCTGCGTTACATGATCATAAAATCTTAAAGAACTCTCCGCCTCCGCTCGCGCTTCGGCWTCTGTATGTTTTTCGACCTCGTTTCCTTGGTCTCGAACTGTCATTTCTGTGGGCTGCCAGCGTCGCGCCGGCTGCCGTTCCCCGTGGTTGGGACTGCAAAGGTAGAAGGTTTTTTCGGTTCCGCAAAATTTATTTTAAAATAATTTTTTGGAGCTTTTTTTCCGTGTAACATGCACCCTTTGGGCGGACCCTCGGAACATGTACAGCTACCCTTATTTCAGTGGCCATCCGGCCGTCCCTCCCTTGCGGAGTGGTGCAAAGATAGGGACTTCCCAACCATATTTCCAAGACCCCCGGGGAACATTTTTTACGGTTACCGTGTAAAGCGCTGTGGCAATGGTGGATAAATTTGTAGGATAAGTGGCTCGGAATGGATATTGGGGTGGATTGATAACCATATCGGGGGTTTTCGATATGAGCATTGGGCTGGGATAGTTGGGAAATAAATTAGGACTTGGATAAATATTGTTTTCTTCTCCACGCTCTTTTACAAATATTCAAATATCGTTATGGTCTACGGAAAACATAACCAACTAACCTTAAGAAAGAGTAAATAATAATATTTCAGAAGAAGATGAAAGAGGTAGAAGCTTTAAAACAGATCTGAATGAGTTCCGGTTCTAACAAGTTCCAAGAGCAAAATTCCCGAATTCTCACTCCAAATAAGTAATAAATCCGACTTTACATGACACTCCCAATAACCACTATATTCACCTTTTAATTTATGTGGTCTATGTTTTTTGTCAATTCCTTGGTGTCCTGAAGCCGCTAAATTTGTAATAAAAACTTCCATCAATTTGAAATCAGCCTTACTACGCTTTTTCAAACGTTTCAAATCTTTTAAAAATTTGGTAGAAGCTACAATTTGAAACATGACCTACACGCTCTTAAAGAGTTCAGATACGCTAGAGAATTTGACACCCTTTCCCTGTTTTAGCTCATTCATAGCATCAATGGTTTTTTTGTTGGGAACTGGATTGTGGGAAACAATTCGACCATTTAATTTTTTTAGAAGTTGTTTAAACAATTTTGTTTCTTCTTCTGGCAATTCAATTATCAACGTTTTCATATAAGTTATTTATCATTGATTATTTAATTAAATATTATTTTACTTCTGTATACTAAATCATTTATAAATCCTAAACCTAATGTTCTATAATAATGACATGCATTTTTTAGGATCGAAGCGATTTATACATTATTTAAAAAATACTTTTAGTATTCCATGAACTTGTCCGTAAATGAATACTTATAGTTCAATCATATAAAACAAAAATAATGTTATTCCAATAAAAGTACAACCATAATTGGACCAGGATAGCCCTGTCCAACTTTTTCTAGATTTTGTTGTAATTGGAGTTTTTTATCAAAGTAAGACTATATGGGATAATTGCAGTGCAAAATAAATCAACATAAAAAGGATTTTATCCCATTTACCTATGTTAGGACATTTATCGGTTAACCTATTTTGCTCTGAAACCCACTTGGTTTGTATTTATAGCAAGATGAAAGAAGGGAAAAAGCATGAAAATGGATGTTGACCATAGGAAAAGCATACTTTAGCATTGCTTTCACCATGGTTTTGCAGCGAAGGCAATATGGGGACTCTGCGTCATTGCGAGGAACGAAGCAATCTTCCCGCATCTCCAAAGATTGCTTCGTCGTACCTTCTCGCAATGACGTGGGGGTTTGCTTCGTCGTACCTCCTCGCAATGACGGAGGTTTACCTACTTCTTAAAAACCCAATATTTCTGAAGGGTAAAGTTAAACCCCAAAGAAACCACAATTTCAATGATCAATTTGGAAAGCAGAAAATGCCAGTGCCAAATATCCACAAAAAGATGAATCCCCAGAGATTTAATGGAAATACTTCCAATTACCACCACAATAAATTTCCATAATTGGCTCGCCAGCGGAGTAGCTGTATTATTGAAAGACCAATATCTATTAATGGTAAAATTCAGGATGGCCCCTAAACTCCCCGAAACTACATTGGAAAAGGGAGCAGTAAAAAGTAGGACTTTATAACAGAAGGTATAGATACTAAAATCAGCAAGTCCGCCTAAAAAGGCAGACAATTGTGCTTTTAGAAATTCATTGAACTTTCCGGACATCCCATTATTTTAAAACAGCAACTATTTAGTTCAATACGGTCACTACGCTTGTCTTTGGTTATTCTGTTCGGCAAGTTTGGCCGCCTTTTCCTCCTTATCCTTCGCATCGCCTAGAGCCAACAACTTCTTGGTATCCCCGATATTGATAAAAAACAAAGCTATACAGATCAACAATACACTATAATTTATCGAACCAGGTACGATTACCTCTAAAATCAACACCAAAGAGATCACCACCCGAATTTCCGTCGGACCTAAAAGTCCAGCGTCAATGGTATATTTATCCGTGATCCGATAGCGCAATTGCGAAATGATCATCGCCCAACCATATAAGGAAACCAGCGCAAAACCTAAATACTTAAAATCCCCGGTGGTATAGAACACATATCCCAATCCAATAAATACCGTCGAGATCCAGTCCATGACGATATCCAGCGCGAAACCGTACCATTTTCTGGATTTGTTCCGGTAATAGGCGATCCTACCATCCAATGAATCCCCAAACCATTGCACAAAAAAACCAATTACCGCCAATAACAAGAAATTGATATGAACATATTCAGCCAGCAGAAAACTTCCCAAGATCATCAAGGATCCGAAGAAACCAATGGCCGTTAAGCCATCCGAGCTCAGCCATGCTGGAATTCTTGGAACCAAATAAGATATAAATCGTTGTTCCGGATTACTTAATATATTGGTTCTTTTTCTATCCTGAAAAAGTTTTTTATTGATCTTTTGCTCACTCATTGTTTGGAATAAATTACTGTTTTAATTTGTAGGTGCAATAAATGGGATTACAACCATTTATTTATTTTGTACCATTCGAGACTTTCCTTGAGGCCATTCTCCAATAGGTATTTCGGATCGTAGTCCAACAGATTTTTGGCATGGGAAATATCTACTGCCCAATTTTCTGCCGTTAGTTCGAAGAGTCTCTCCGGATAGATCACTGGCGTTTTCGTCGAATTCTTGTACAGGTATTGCGAGATCTCGGCAATCCCTTTTACCAGGGATAAGGGAACATGCATCCTAAAAAGTTTACGGCTGAACACCTCTTTGAATATTTCGGCCATTGCGTATCTGGAATACACTTCGCCATCACTGATATTATAAATCTGTAAGCCTTCTTGTGGAACCATCACCCCTTTCAGCAACACATCGACCAGATCCTTGACATATACAAAGCTCAGTTTCTGTGGTTTTGAGCCGATATAGGGATCAAGCCCCTTTTTCATCGTATCAAAAAGAATGAAGATATCCTTTTCCCGTGGACCATAGACTGCAGTAGGCCTAAAGATGGAAATCCGCTGATCCGTATACTTATCCTGAATCATCAGCTCCGAAGCTTTTTTACTTCTTCCGTAAACGGTTAGTGGTTTGTAAGGGAAAGACTCATCGATCAATTTTTCCTCCTGATATGGAATAGGTCCAACAGCGGCAAGGCTGCTGACATAGGAAATCCTTTCCAGGGGCATATCCGCAGAAAGCGCAGCATCCATGATGGCATCCGTATAGCCAACATTGACCAGGTTCATCGTCTGCTCATCCTTGGCTTTGGTCATGGCCGCTGCATGGATGATGTAATGGTATCCCTCTTGATCAAAAAGTTTTTTGAGTTCTTCGGCGTTGCCCAGGTCAGGGAACACAAATTTATCGACGAAAGGTTTGATATCGGCTACCTTACTGGATTTTCTCACCGCAGCATGGACCTCTAAACCTAAATTTTGTGCAGCTTCAGTCAGGTGAGATCCTACAAATCCACTGGCACCCGTAATGAAGATCTTCTTTTTCATATCGCTTTTTCGTAAAGGCGATACCTTTTGTAAAGGTCGGCATTGATCTGTTCAATGGCGTGGTTCATCAGGTAATTATGATCCAGCATCCATGAACATTCCGCTTCCAAAATACCCGATGGCATCGCATTTTTGATGATTCGGCCATAAAGACAAGCTTCAATTCCCAGTTTACGGTAGTTGTCCAACACGCCAAGCATCAAAACCCGGATGGAACGTATGTTTTTCTTACCAAAAAGGAGTTTGAAAATACCGGTAGGCAATAACCTCCCCCTTTTGATGTTTATCAGGATTTCATTGATGTTAGGGATCCCCAAAGCAAACCCGATCACTTCATTGTCCTTTTCAGCGACAATACAGTATTTCGGATCCACGATCATTTTGAGATCCTTGGCCACATAATAGAATTCCTCATCGGTCATGGGAACAAAACCAAGGTTTTTATCCCAAGCCTTATTGTATACTTTTTTGATTTTTTCGGCCTCGCTCTTAAAATCCTTCAGATTGATCTGGCGGAGTTTGATCCCAGAACGTTCCAATCTCGCCTCCAATTTCTCCAAAAGGAGTACCGAGCGTTGATTTGCCCCTGCCTTATTGACCAAATAAGCACGAAGATCTACCTTTTTGGCAAAACCTGCATGGCTGATCAGATCCAAGTAATAAGGAAAATTATAAGGCATCATCGCCATCGGTGGACGTTCAAAACCTTCCACCAGGAGACCACAGGTATCATTGGTCGTCAGGTTGATCGGACCAACGATATTGTTCGCGCCTTTGGCTTTCACCCATTCTTCGGCAGTCTGCAATAATTTATCAGCTACCTCCTGATCGTTAATACAATCGAAGAAACCAAATTGACCCTCATTAACTTTATTGAAGGCATTATGGTTGGTATTATAGATTGCTGCTACACGACCAACCAATTCCCCATCTTTATAGGCAAGAAAAGGTTGAGCGCTGGAATGCTTATAAAACGGATGTTTGTTCGGGTTCAATAGATCTTCCTGTCCCAGAAACAGTTCCGGCACATAGTTAGGATCGTTCGCATAGAGATCATGTGGGAAGTCGATAAAGGCTGCCCTTTGCTTTTTGGTTTCTACAGGAACAATCGTAATCACAGATCTAAAATTTAAGTGTAAACGCTGTTAAAACTAACTGATGAAGCTCTCCACTTCCAAGGTTTTGAAAACCTTGGCCATCTTCTCAACGGCCTCATCGATCTGGTCGAACGTATGGGTAGCCATAAGAGAGAAACGGATCAAGGACTCTTCAGCAGGAACTGCAGGAGCAACTACCGGGTTTACAAAAACGCCATCATCCTGAAGCATTTTCGTAACCACATAAGTTTTCTCATTGTTTCTAACAAAAACCGGTAAGATTGGACTTTCGGTAGCCCCTAGATCAAAACCATTATCCAAAAGTAACTTTTTAGCGTAATTGGTATTTGCCCACAGTCTTTCGATATGTTCTGGTTCCGTTTGGATGATCTCCAATGCTTTCAACGTAGATGCCACCGAAGCCGGTGTCATACTCGCACTGAACATCAAGGAACGCGCTTTATGTTTCAAGAATTCAATGGTATCGGCATCGGCGGCAACAAAGCCTCCTAAGGATGCCAATGATTTACTGAATGTACCCATGATCAAATCCACCTCTTCGGTCAGTCCGAAATGGCTTGCTGTACCAGCACCTTTTTCGCCGATCACACCCAAACTGTGTGCATCATCACACAATATTGCCGCATCGAATTCGTTAGCTACTTGAACAAGTTCAGGTAATTTAACGATATCGCCTTCCATGGAGAAAATACCATCTGTAGCAATTAGTTTGAAGCTTTCTTCAGGCAAACGCGACATTTTATCGCGCAGATCATTGATATCATTATGGGCATATTTGATCACCTTGGAGAAAGACAAACGGCTACCATCGATGATGGAAGCGTGATCGCGTTCGTCCAAAAGAATATAATCATGACGGCCGGTTAGGCAAGATAAGGGACCTAGGTTGGATTGGAATCCTGTACTGAATAAGATCGCTGCTTCTTTACCAACGTAATCGGCAAGCTTTTCTTCCAATTCGACGTGAATGTCCAAGGTTCCATTCAAAAAACGAGAGCCTGCGCATCCGGTTCCATATTTTTCCAAAGCATCTTGCGAAGCCTTGATGATCCTAGGATCCGTCGTCAATCCTAAATAAGAATTGGAGCCAAACATCAATACTCGACGACCATCGATTTTAACTTCCGTATCTTGTTTAGATTGAATCGGCCTGAAATAGGCGTATAAGTTTTTAGATTTGATATCTCCTAACTCGCCATTTAAAAACCGCGCAGTTCTTTCATTTAATTTTCCCTTGCTCATTCGTCAGGTGTCTATATTCTCAACAATATTTACTTTTTGAACTTTTAACAAAAATCGTCAAAAATCTTACAAAGGTACAAAACTACAGCCATACAATCCGATAAATATTGTAATTCTTCCCTTTATTTACAAAAAATCGACGCAAACATACAAAACTTAAGCGTCATTCTCTTGTTGATTTGACATATAAATATCATAAAATTAAATTAATATTAACATAAAGTTTCCTATAAAAAGAGGATAAGTTTTGCAAAAATTCTATTATTCTTACATTTGTGCTTCAATAACTAGAAAATAATGGCGATTTCATCAAACGTAAACATCAAAAATAAAAGAGCAAGCTTCGAATACCAACTATTGGACAAATACATAGCTGGACTTGCTCTATTGGGTACCGAGATCAAATCCATTCGTGAGGGAAAAGCCAATATCAACGATAGTTTTTGTAATTTCTTTGAGGATGGCCTCTACATCCGGAACATGCATATTGCCGAATATTCCTTTGGATCCTTCTACAATCATGAAGCAAAACGCGATCGCAAATTGTTGCTGACCAAACGGGAAATGAAGAAATTAAAGGAAAAAGGCGAAGAAAAGGGTTTCACGATCGTTCCATTACGCATTTTCATCAATGAGCGGGGGTATGCGAAAGTGGAGATCGCCCTGGCTCAGGGTAAAAAAGACTTTGATAAGCGTGATAGCATCAAAGAACGCGAGACGAAACGCGAGATGGACCGCGCTATGAAACGTTAAGATGCAGTGCCTAAGCCTTGCATTAAGATGCCTGAATACTAAATGATTTTTGGTATTGTCCGGGTGTCATCGATTCCCGGGTCTTAAATAAACGGATAAAGTAATTGACATCCGAAAACCCACATGAATAACAAACTTCCTTCACAGAGAATTGATTGCGCAATAACTCCTTTGCTTTTTCAATCCGTTCTTGAATGACCAATTCCATAGGACTGATCCCAAATTCATCCTTAAACAAGCGGAAAAGGCTTGCCTTACTCCTGTTCATCTTACGGCATAGATCTTCTATGGTCAGTTTTTCACTGATATTATCCTGTATATATTTTTTGAGGTAAGAAACGGGGCCATTCAGTTTTGGAGCCGGCTCCTTCAAAAGTTCAAATTTTTGCTGCTGGATGATCCGAATCAATAATTCCTTAAATAGCAAGTCCGTCAAAGCATCTTTGAACGGGTCGGTACTGATCATGGTCGCGAACAATTTGTTCGTTATGGCGGCTAGTTCCGACGTATTATTGATGTGAAATTTGTCCCAGGAAAAGTCCCAACTGAGTTTTTCTTCCTGCTTCGGATACATTTCATTGAGATAGTCTATGGTATTGCCGATCTTCTCGGAAGAGATGACCAAAGCGGTGCATTGGGTAGGATCCTGCAAACGTGCTTCGGGGAAATCGATCTCCATGGGTTTTGATGCCGGCAGGACCAACGTCTCTCCTGGTAGATACTCGAAAGATGGAACATCCTTTAAATGCATGATCTTTTTACCCTTCAACATATTGATGATGACGATATCATCAAATTGAAGTGGAACGAGATTCGTAGGTTCATACGTTTCGAATACATTCAGTTCAAAATTATTCAGGGTATAAGCCTTCCTGCTCTCAACCAATGTCGATATTTCCCTTCCTGTCGCGTACGGTAGTTCACGGACCAAATTTACTTTTCCCATAAGCATGTATTTATAATCGGTTGGTAACCAAATATAATCAATGGCGTTTGAAAATAAAAACGGGTATTGGTTTTCTTGATAGTATTGTGCTATTCATAGCGACAATTATGCTATCCCCTTGCTTATAGAAAGGTTAAATTTGGGTATACCCATTTGTAAACTGGGTATATCCATTTATAAACACAATATATAAAATTTAAATTTATGGCAGAAATAGCAAGACCATCGTTCAAGGAACGTTATGATAATTACATTAATGGAGCATTTGTATCCCCAACCCAAGGGAAATATTTTGACAACATCTCTTCTATCGACGGAAAAGTATTCACGCAGGTAGCACATTCTACAAAAGAGGATATTGATAAAGCGGTAGAAGCTGCTGCAAAGGCCTTTGAAACCTGGGGGAAGACCTCAGCCACTGAGCGTAGCAATATCCTGATCAAGATTGCCGACCGCATCGAACAGAACTTGGAAATGATCGCTGCAGCAGAGACTATTGATAATGGTAAAGCAGTAAGGGAGACCTTGAATGCCGATATTCCATTGGCTATTGATCATTTCCGTTATTTTGCGAGTGTGATCCGTGCGGAAGAAGGTTCCTTGACCGAACTGGACAGCTATACAGTTTCTTTGATCGTCAATGAACCGATTGGGGTTGTTGCCCAGATCATTCCATGGAACTTTCCGATATTGATGGCCGTATGGAAACTGGCTCCCGCATTGGCAGCAGGTTGTACGGTTGTCCTTAAACCCGCTGAAAGTACCCCTACATCTATCTTAGTATTAATGGAACTGATTGGAGACCTAATCCCTGCGGGTGTGGTGAACATCGTGAATGGATTCGGTTCGGAATTAGGTCGCCATTTGGTTACCCATCCAAAAGTGAACAAGGCCGCGTTTACCGGTTCTACCGCTACAGGTCGGATGGTAATGCAATATGCTACGGAAAACATCATTCCGGTAACCTTGGAGCTGGGTGGTAAATCGCCGAATGTTTTCTTTAGTTCGGTAATGGATGAGGATGATTCATTCTTGGATAAAGCGATCGAAGGAGCGGTATTATTTGCCCTGAACCAAGGGGAAATCTGTACCTGTCCGTCGCGTTTATTGATCCAGGAAGATATTTATGATAAATTTATTGAACGCGTGATCGACCGTGTAAACCAGATCAAAGTGGGTAATCCATTGGATCCAACGGTGATGATGGGAGCTCAAGCATCCAAAATCCAGAAAGATAAGATCATGTCTTATATCAATCTTGGAAAAGAGGAAGGTGCGGAAGTATTAACAGGTGGAGATGCTAATCAGGTTGGTGATGGCTTGGAAGAGGGATACTACATCAAACCGACCTTGTTTAAAGGACATAACAAAATGCGTATTTTCCAGGAGGAGATCTTTGGTCCGGTGTTGGCTGTGACAACTTTTAAGGATGAAGCGGAAGCGATTGCGATTGCCAACGATACGATCTATGGATTGGGAGCGGGTGTGTGGACCCGTGATGCGCATCAATTGTACCAAGTACCGAGAGCTATACAAGCTGGGCGTGTATGGGTGAACCAATACCACTCCTACCCTGCCGGAGCTCCTTTTGGAGGGTATAAGCAGTCGGGTATTGGTCGCGAAAACCACAAAATGATGTTGGCTCACTATCGTCAAGCTAAGAATATGCTAATCTCCTATAGCAAAGAAAAGCTTGGATTTTTCTAATAGTAGTAATAGTTAAATGTGTGATTAGGGGTTATGGAATTAACCCCTATTTTTTTAACTGGGAAATGGTTTAGGAGGAGAAAAATAGGGATAATTGATTATATTAAGGGTGGAAATATTATTATTTGGTTATTGATTGGGGATTAATTAAGAAAGGATAGTTATGGTTTCAAGAATAGATGTTACGGAAGAGGCAAAGGCGGTGATCAAGGAATTGGTGGATAAGCATGGCCCTTTGATGTTCTATCAAGCAGGTGGCTGCTGTGAAGGAACGCAGCCACAGTGTTTTGAAAAGGGCGGATTTTATCCAAGGATGAATGATGCGATGATAGGGTTAGTGGAAGGCTTTGAGTTCTGGGTGGATAGGGATTTGTTTGAGTATTGGAAGTTTTCGCATTTTACGTTGGATGTGTTGGATGGTTTTGGACCTGGTGGGTTTTCTTTGGAGAGTCCATTGGGCAAGACGTTTAAGATACATTATCGGTTGTTTACGGAGGAGGAGTTGAAGGAATTACCGGAAGTGGAAAGAAATGGGTGAGGTAGCGCGCGGGAAGGAAGGGTGTGCGGGGAATGTGTGCGGGGAATGTGTTCGGGAAGGGCGTGCGGGGAGGGCGTGCGGAAGGGCGTGCGGGAAGGGCGTGCGGGAGGGCGTGCGGGAAGGGCGTGCGG
>NZ_PEAZ01000091.1:0-11757 GCF_002734245.1 Sphingobacterium sp. 1.A.4 | reverse complement strand
TAGTGTCGGAGTCAATAAATTCAACGATGGCCAGGAAATTTCGGTGGTCACATCGGTCAATAACACCAATACCAGTCTGTTTACTTTCGGTAGCCCAGATGGGGCAGGAGGCAGATCTTCCGGATTGGGGGATGTGGGAGATTTTTCCGATCAATCCGATGGATTGAACAAGTTGTCCTCCATTGGTATCACCTTCTCCCAGAACCTTAATAAGTACATCTCCTTATCTGGGGGCTATACTTACCAGAACAGACAGAACATTACCGAGGGTAATTCTTTGCTGACCTCCTCCTATTATGGCTATAAGATCAATAAAAAGGAAGATTTTGAACGAAAAATGGATGATAATTTCCATAGGGTACAGCTGGAAATAAATTCTACCCTAAAAAACCAGGATATTTTAAAGATTGTCCCTAAACTATCCTTCAATCGTTCCTATAACTATAACCTTAAGTCCTCCAATCTGAGCAATTACCGGATCAGGGAGCGCGGAAGTTATAATGATACCTCTACCACCACGAATCCCAATGCGGAATTCTCCATGCTCTATTCGAAATATTTTAAGAAGAGCAAACGGAAATTAGTGGCAGATGGAAGGATATCCTACCAATCCTTAGATAAAGATGAAAACATCAGGGAAGATTATGTAATCTACGATTCTACAGGCATTGAACCTGTTATCAATTTCTTTGAACAGAAGCAATTGGTTGATTCCCGCAACAATACCAGCTCAATGAAAGGCTCTGTTTCCTATGTGGAGCCATTTTTTGACCATAGTCTTTTAGAGGTATTATACGATATTGATGTGACCAATATCGAGGCAAGACGAGCCGTACGGAATCCCATCGGCGATGGCGGGGGATGGGTAGACTCCCTGGGTATCGATTATGCCTATCAATTCAAGAGTTATAAAACGGGTTTAAACTATCAGTATGAGCCGAATGAACGATTCCGCGTCAATATGGGCTTTTCTGTTCAACCGGTATCCTTATCCGGAAAGATTGAGGGGGATACGATTACCCATGAATATAGCAATGTCAACCTGGTTCCTACGACTAATCTCCGGTATCGATTTTCCAAGAATTTTGAAATGGAACTGAATTACTTGGGAAAAAATATCCAACCGAATTTCCTTCATATCTCGCCAGTACGGGATAACTCCAATTCCAGGAATATCATCGTCGGAAATCCATCCCTGAAAGCCGAATTCTACAATCGTTTTTCAACCTCTCTCAAGAAGTTTGTCACCAACAAAGGACAATATTTCGAAACTAATTTTGCTTATACCTTTATTAATAATAAGATCGTCAGTTCGAAGAAGTCCCTGTCGAACGAAACTGTTCAGGAAACGACATACGAAAATACAGATGGTTATTATGATGTAAAATGGAATTACTATTTCAATACCCCGTTCCTGAACGATAATTTTCAAATGGATATTTCGGGAAATATCGATTACCTGAATAATCTATCCTTTGTAAACGAATTGAAAAGCACCACCAGGCAATTATTGTACAACCAGAACCTGATCCTGAGGTACAACTGGAACCAATATTTCGAATCAGTATTCAATAGCAATTATTTCTTGAACAGAGCCACCTATGAGCTCCCATACAAGAACAAGATTGCTGCCCATTCCTTCCTGTTGAGTCTTGGCGGAAGGGGCTATATCAATGATAAATTTATGGTTGGAACGGAGATGTCCCAAAAATTCTACAAAGGCTATGTTTCTGAAATATCCGATGTTAATCCAACGATCATCAATGCCTATGTAGAATATAACTTTTTAAAGAACAATATGGCAATGCTCCGGTTTCAATGTTTTGATATGTTGGATCAGAACAAGAACGTAGGCATTATCACCGAATATGTAGGAAACGATGTGTTCGAATCCAGAAACAATCGTTTGGGGAGATATTTTATGCTCACCTTGAACATGCGTCTACAGAGTTATCCAAATAAAAAATAATGCAAGCAGCGATTATCACCGAATACGGTGGACCCGAAGTATTGAGAATAGAAACCCAGGAAGATCCACAGCCCGCAGCAAATGAAGTGCTTTTACGTGTAAAGGCTGCAGGGATCAACAGACCCGATGTTTTCCAAAGGAAAGGGAATTATCCAGCTCCTCAAGGGGTATCTAATGATATTCCAGGCTTAGAAGTTTCCGGGATAATAAAAAGTCTGGGTAAAGATGTACAGGGCTTGTCGGTAGGCAATGAGGTATTCGCTTTATTAGCTGGTGGAGGATATGCAACGGAGGTCTGCGTTGCTGCTGAACTTTGTATCCCAAAACCAAAAAGCATCAGTTTTGAGGAGGCCGCTTGTTTTCCGGAGACCTTATTCACGGTTTGGCACAACCTCTTTCAACGCGGCAACTTAAAGGAAGGAGATAAAGTGTTGATCCATGGGGGATCAGGTGGCATTGGTTCCATGGCTATTCAATTGGCTAAACTGTTCGGTGCGACCGTCTATACTACCGTTGGTTCTGCTGAAAAAGCCGAATTTGCAAAGCAGCTAGGTGCAGACAATGTCATTAACTACCAAGAAGAAGATTTTGAAGAAGTATTAAAAGATAAAAAGATCAATTTGATCCTTGATAGCATAGGCGGAACTTATTTCAATAAGCATATCCAACTATTGGAACCCGATGGAAGACTGATCCACATCAATGCCGTACAAGGTGCAAAAGTAGAACTGAACCTGCTCAAGATGATGCAGAAGAGGATATGGATTTCGGGATCAACCCTGCGAAGCAGAGACCTGAATTTTAAAATAAACCTAACATTAGAAATAAAAAACAAAATCTTACCATTCATTGAATCGCGTAAATTAGTACCTGCCGTAACCCAAGTTTTCCCATTTGAAGAGGTTTCTGCCGCACATTTATTTTTTGATAGCCCTGAACAATACGGTAAAATAGCGCTTAAAATGTATAGCTAAATACTTTTAGCATTAGGTTTTGTAGTTTTTTTTGTTATTTTTATGAAAAGAAAATAACCTATTTTAAAACAGACTATGAACTTAAGATTTTTAACCACATTACTTTTGATCGGCGGAAGTATTTGCTCCAGCTTCGCACAGAAGGTAGGGAAGATAGATCGTCCGATCGATATGGTAAGTACGCTAGTCGGTACACAATCAACCTATTTCCTATCCAGCGGGAATACCTATCCAGCCATTGCACTCCCTTGGGGAATGAATTTCTGGAGCCCTCAAACGGGAAAAATGGGCGATGGATGGATGTACACCTATACAGCGGAAAAGATTAGAGGTATCAAACAGACCCATCAACCATCACCTTGGATGAATGATTACGGGCAATTTTCTATTATGGCGATGGTGGGCAACAAAACCTTCGACCAGGATAAGAGAGCCAGCTATTTTTCCCATAAGGCAGAAACCGCTAAACCGCATTATTATTCGGTATACTTAGCCGATTATGATACCAAGGTAGAAGTTACACCTACCGAAAGAGCTTCCTATTTTCGTTTTACCTTTCCTAAAACCAACGAGGCCTATGTTTTAATAGACGCTTTCGACAAAGGGTCTTATGTAGAGGTACTTCCTCAGGAACAGAAGATAATAGGCTATACCACCCGAAACAGCGGCGGAGTACCTAAGAATTTCAAAAATTACTATGTACTGGAGTTCGATCGTCCATTTGCCAACCTAGCTACCTTTGCAGATTCAGCGCTTGTTGATGGACGCTTGAAGATCCAAGCCAACCATGTGGGTGCCTTAGTAGGATTCCAAACGGCCAATGCGGGCGAGAAAGTTCATGTTAAAGTAGCTTCTTCTTTTATCAGTCCAGAACAAGCCCTCCTAAACCTGAAAGAATTGGACGGCGTAACGTTCGACGAACAGGTTAAAAAAGGGGAGGATATCTGGAACAAGGAATTGAGTAAGATCGAGGTTGAAGGTGGAACCATCGATCAGATGCGTACCTTTTATTCCAGCCTATACCGTTCCTTGTTGTTCCCAAGAATGTTCTACGAGATCAATGCGCAAGGACAGGTGATGCATTATTCACCATACAACGGTCAGGTCCTTCCGGGCTATATGTTTACCGATACAGGTTTTTGGGACACCTTCAGGTGTTTGTTCCCATTCCTGAACTTAATGTATCCAGAGATCAATGAAAAGATGCAGGAAGGATTGGCAAATGCTTACCGCGAGGGCGGATGGTTGCCGGAGTGGGCAAGCCCTGGCTATAGGAACATCATGGTGGGCAATAATTCTGCTTCTGTAGTGGCTGATGCCTGGATGAAGGGCGTGCGGTCAAAAGATATTGAAGTGCTCTACGAAGCGGTAAAAAAGGGCGCCAATAACGCTGGACCTATTACGGCAGTAGGTAGGGCAGGTGCGGAATATTATAATGAACTCGGCTATGTGCCTTATGATGTAAAGATCAATGAGAACGCCGCAAGAAGTTTGGAATATTCCTATGATGATTTTGCGATCTACCAATTGGCAAAATCATTGGATAAATCCAAAGAGGATCAATCATTCTATAAAAAACGTGCTTACAATTACGAGAAATTGTACGATCCAGCTACGGGATTGATGCGTGGAAAAAATAAGGATGGTTCCTGGTCAACCCCATTCAACCCATTCAAATGGGGGGATGCATTTACCGAAGGAAACAGCTGGCATTACAGCTGGTCGGTATTCCAGGATATCGAAGGATTAGCCAATTTGATGGGTGGACACCAAGCAATGGAAATCAAACTGGATTCCGTATTCTCCTTACCACCGGTATTTGATGATAGTTATTATGGTTTTCCGATCCATGAGATCCGTGAAATGCAGATCGCCAATATGGGACAATATGCGCATGGAAACCAGCCGATCCAACATATGATCTACCTGTACAATCATGTTGGTGCTCCTTGGAAAGCACAGTATTGGCTGCGTGAAACAATGAACAGAATGTATTCACCAAACCCCGATGGTTACTGTGGCGATGAAGATAATGGGCAGACATCCGCTTGGTATGTATTCTCAGCTATTGGATTCTATCCAGTAACACCTGCGACCGATGAATATGTCCTTGGATCTCCAATCTTTGACAAGGTAACCCTTAAATTGAGCAATGGTAAAAAGGTGGTGCTCGAAACCAAGAACAATTCCGATGCGAACAGGTATATCCAACAATTAAAATGGAATGGCAAGAACTACACGAAAAATTACCTGAACCACAGCGAGTTGGTAAAAGGCGCTAACCTGGTTTTTGATATGGGTGCAGAACCCAATAAAAAACGTGGAGTTACGAAAGCAGACCTTCCATTCTCCTTGAGTAAAGACGATAAATAATTAATAATTGCAGCTAAACAATAACGTCTGAAGAGTAATCTTCAGGCGTTTTTTTTGGCCATAAAAAAACGCTTGGGGTTAGACCAAGCGTTGCTAATTCTTTACATGTATACATCCGAATAACTCGGATCATCATTTTAATTAAAAATCATCATCGTCATCATCCATGTCATCAAACCCGCCGATAGAGTCGATATCATCCAATCCGAAATCATCGTCATCATCATAGATATCATCCGAATCATCATCAGGACCGTTGAAATTCATTACTCTTTCATCAACCGTTAATTCTGTTTCCATTTCTTGCATTGTAGCCATGTTCTTTATTATGATACTTACTTTATTAACGTAAAATTATAGAAGAAAATCCATTTGAAAAATATTTTTTTAAAATTATTTTAACATGAAAAAAAAAGCAAATATGCAAGAATTTATTCAACGATTTCTCCGATGCTATTTTCCTCAGCCACAATATCTTTCAGTTGCGGTAGGTCTTTTACGCTGTTGAGGCCAAAATGATTCATAAATTGTCCACTAGTGGCATATAAGATTGGCTTACCAATACTGTCGGCTTTCCCCGCAATTTGTATCAATCCTTTGTCCAATAAACGTTGGATGGAGTAATCGCAATTCACGCCCCGGATCTGTTCCACCTCTAGTTTTGTAATAGGCTGGCGATAAGCAATAATAGCCAAGGTTTCCAAAGCCGCCTGGCTCAATTTCCTTTTCTCCTTATGCAGCTGCAATTGGTTGATCGCATCGTGGTAGACCGGTTTGGTCAAAAACTGCAATTGATCATTGATGTTGGCCAATAACAGCGCTTGATCCTCCGATGCATACTTCTCTTTCAGCCTACCGATCATTTCCGCCAATTCGGTCTTGGAAATTTCAATAGCCAAAGCTTCCTGCAAAACCTCCCTTAAATCCTTCTGACTGATGCCTTCTGCCGAAGCGAAAATAATCGCTTCTATATTTAATAGTATATCCTTCAAAACCTAATCAAACTGTGTAACAATTAATAATCGATGACCTGTTCTTCCATTTGGGATGGTATTTCCCTGAATTGATAGGTCTGCGTACGCAACTGCGGCTCAAAACCTGCCTCGATGATCGCATCCTGAATGGATTTGGAGGTGAAACGGTGTGGTGCACCAGCAGCCGAAACCACGTTTTCCTCGATCATAATGGAACCAAAATCATTCGCACCGGCCTGCAGACAGATTTGGGCGGTCTGTTTTCCGACCGTCAACCAAGAAGCCTGAATGTTCTTCACATTCGGAAGCATGATCCGGCTCAAAGCAATCATACGGATGTATTCATCCGGTGTCACATCATTCGTAATCCCTCTCAGGCGTTTTAATAGGGTTCCATCATCTTGGAATGGCCAAGGAATAAAGGCTATAAAACCGTAATGATCAGCTGGTTTTTCGCTCTGAACCTCACGGATCCAAACCAGGTGCTCAAAACGTTCCTCAATGGTTTCTATATGTCCAAACATCATGGTTGCTGATGTAGGTAGGTTGATCTTATGTGCAGCACGCATCACATCCAGCCATTCTTGACCACCACATTTGCCCTTCGAGATCAATCGACGGACACGGTCGTTCAAGATTTCAGCACCAGCACCCGGTAGGGAATCCAATCCGGATTCTTTGAGGGCAGTGAGTACTTCAATATGGCTCATGCCTTCTAATTTAGCGATATGCGCTATTTCAGGTGGGCCTAGGGAGTGTAACTTTAAGGTAGGGTATAGCTCCTTCAATTGCTTGAACAGATTAGCATAGAAGGAAAGACCCAAATCCGGATGATGTCCACCCTGTAACAGCAATTGATCACCACCAAAACGGAAGGTTTCCTCAATCTTTTGCTTATAGGTTTCGATATCCGTAATATAGCTTTCTTCATGGCCTGGACGGCGGAAGAAATTACAGAATTTACAGTTGGCAATACACACATTGGTGGTATTAACATTCCGGTCGATCTGCCAGGTCACCTTGCCATGGGGCACCTGAATTTTGCGAAGCTCATTGGCAACAAACATCAAGTCTGCTGTTGCTGCTTCATGATATAGAAAGATTCCTTCTTCCTTGGTTAAGAAGTCGAAATTCAGTGCACGTTCTAATAAATTATTTACATTCATCACGAACAAAGATACGGAGCTTTTCATGAAATTTAATATATACTTAACACCTTTGCGTTAATTTATTGTTTATATTTAAACAACACTACAAATAAGCTCAAAGGAGGCAAAATGCGCGCAGAAACCATTCACATTGAACGTACTTACCCTATTTCTGCAGAGAAGTTATGGAAAGCATTGACGGACAAACAGACCATGAAAGATTGGTTTTTCGAAATCCCAAACTTCAGCACGGAAGAAGGGGCAGAATTTGAGTTTTACAAAAGCAATACGGGTGGCCAACAGCTACACCAATGCCAGGTCATCGAGACCAAGGCTCCGGAGATTTTTAAGTTCACTTGGCGACATCCAAAACAGAGTGAAGGCACTTCCATTATTACCTGGCGTTTAATCCCTCGTCGCGGCGCAACCACCTTGCACCTGACCCATGAAGGTTTGGAGAATTTTAAAGATGCGGGAGAGAATTTTTCGCAGGATAAGTTCGAATCGGGTTGGGAAAAATTACTGGGCGAATCCCTAAATAAATTTTTAGAAAGAAGATAATTCAATTTATTTGATACATTTACGTTCTATACTGAGGGTATACTTAACCTTTGGTCTTAAACCTATATCGTATCATCTATGAAGAAAATATTCTCCAGCCTCTATGTTCAGGTCATCCTTGGAATTGTAATCGGTATTCTCTGCGGTATATTTTACCCTGATTTTGCGGTCAAACTGAAACCTCTTGGTGATGGCTTTATCAAGCTCATCAAAATGGTTATTGCGCCATTGATTTTCAGTTCCATTGTAATCGGGATTGCCGGCATGCAGGATATCAAGAAGGTTGGGAAGATAGGCCTTAGTTCCTTGATCTATTTTGAGGTGATGACCACCATCGCCCTGATCATAGGATTGGTATTTGTCAATTGGATCCAACCAGGAACGGGGATGAACATTGATCCGGCAAGTCTAGACCCTGCCGCAGTATCCTCCTATGTAAAGCAATCGGAGGAACATAAGACCATAATGGACTTTATCATCAGCATCATCCCCCATAATGTTATTGCTGCTGTGGCATCCGATAACCTCTTGCAGGTCCTGGTTTTTGCGGTCTTGTTTGGTATTGGCTTGACTAAGATCGGGGAGAAAAATGCAGAGCCTGTACTGAACGTGCTGCAGTCTTTTCTGAAAGGAATCTTTGCAGTCATCAAAATGATCATGTACCTGGCACCGATCGGAGCCATGGGCGCCATCGGTTTTACGATAGGTAAATATGGGGTAGAGGCCCTTTCTTCCTTAGGTATGTTGATGATCAGTTTTTATCTCACCTGTATTGTCTTTATTGTATTTGTTATCGGCGCGGTATTGTATTTCTATGTCAAGGTGAATGTTTTTCAACTATTGAAGTACATCAAAGAGGAATTATTGATCGTATTAGGTACATCTTCCTCCGAATCGGCACTTCCAGGGCTGATGCAGAAATTAGAGGATGCGGGTTGTTCCAAACCGATAGTGGGATTAGTAATACCTACGGGTTATTCTTTCAATCTGGATGGAACCTGTATCTATCTGACCATGGCGGCCGTATTTATATCCCAAGCGCTGAACATGCATTTAACCTTAGAACAGGAAATTACGCTTTTATTGGTGCTTTTGCTCACTTCGAAAGGGGCGGCAGGCGTAACGGGAAGTGGATTTGTCACCTTGGCTGCCACCTTGCCGGTGGTTGGCCATGTTCCTGTGGAAGCGGTAGGATTGATCTTGGGGATTGATCGTTTTATGAGCGAGGCTAGGGCATTAACGAATATCATAGGCAATGCCGCAGCTACGTTGGTGGTTGCCAAATACGAGAAAGGATTGGATGAGGCCATGTTGCATGAAAAATTGGGAGGCGGACAGGTAGAAAATGCATAGTAGGTCAAACATTTTAACAAAAAAATGCTTATTCCATACAGAATAGGCATTTTTTTATGGATTTAAAATCGAATGAACCTTTTTGGTTAATAAAAAATGGATTGTTGCAATCCTATCCTTCCCTAAGGGAAGATATCAGCTGTGATGTATTGGTAGTTGGATCGGGAATTACCGGTAGTCTCATCGCCCATCAATGTATAGCCGATGGTTATGATACGGTGGTCATCGATAAACGGGAAATTGTTAATGGAAGCTCTTCAGCAACCACTTCCATGTTACAATACGAAATCGATGTTCCCCTTTTTGAATTGAAAGGGATGATTGGTGAAGAAGCTGCGCAGGAATGTTATAAAGCCTGTGGAGAATCGATTCTGAACCTGCAGGAGATTGCTAAAAAGATAAATTCCAAAGCCGGGTTTAAACGAAAGAAATCCTTGTACTATGCCAGCCGAAAGGCCGATGTACAAGGATTGAAAAAGGAATTTGAAGCCCGCAAGGAGGCCGGTTTTAAGGTTAAATGGTTGGAAGAAGAAGAGATTAACAAACAATATGAAATTTTCCAATGCCATGGAGGAATCCTTTCCGATCTAGGGGGAAGTGTGGATGCCTTTTATCTGGCGCATGAATTATTGCAGTATAATGTGAAGGAAGGCCTACGGGTTTATGATAATAATGAATTAATAAAAGTAACTTCCAAAAGAGGCTTTGAACTGGCGGAGATGGAAACAGGTTGCCATATCAAAGCCAAGAAGATCATCTATTGTGTGGGTTTTGAAAGTGCGACTATGATTCCTGAAAAGTTTGTGGATCTTTTAAGCACCTATGCGATCGTTTCCGAAGTAGACCATACCTTAAATAAAGCCTATAAAGACCTGTTGATCTGGAATACTTCCGATCCCTATCTGTACATGCGGACCACGGATGACGACCGTTTTTTAATAGGGGGAGAGGATGAGGAATTTCATGACCCGATCAAACGGGATGAGCTGATCGAAAAGAAATCGGATAAACTATACAAGTCGTTTAAGAAGATTTTTGTGGGCAGGGAATTCTATCCGGATTTTCGTTGGGCCGGAACTTTTGGTTCGACCAAAGATGGCCTTCCTTACATTGGGGAGCATCCTAAATTTAAGAATTCCTATTTCGTGCTGGGATTTGGCGGAAACGGGATTACCTTTTCGGTTACCGGAATGGAAATGGTATCGGATTGGATGAAAGGAAAAGAACATCCTTTATCGACCTATTTTGCCTTTGGAAGGTAGTCAAAGAATAAAAAAATCTGAGAACAAGACAAAATCAAAAGAGGTTGACTAATTCTAGCCAACCTCTTTCTCTAAAAAGTTATCTTTTTTTCTTTCTTAAAGCTCATCACTAAAAGTAAAAATAGAAATAACCTTTTCTTTATATACATAACGATGTAAATATCCAGTTATTGTGCAATTGTATATTTTTTTTTCAATTATTTTATTTCTGATAGCTTGAATTGTTCTTTTAATTGCTTCGGAATAGGAAATGCCATACTAGACCAATCCATTTTAAAGCTCAGCGTATTCCCTTTTTTATCCTTTAGTTTCAGTTGGTCTCCAATGAATTCAGCTTCTTGAGCTTCTACACGTGCGAAAGTTTTGTAGCCATCATCTTCTTTGAATGCCAATTCAAAATGATCATCTACTTTGTTTGCTTTCCAATAGGGGGCTTTATTTCCCGAGGACATCATAGGTGAAGCAAAAAAATCGGCATGGGAAAGTCCGATATCATCATTTGGATATTTTGACTGTAGGTAATTGATCAGGATGTCTTCTACCGATCGATCTTTGATGGCTATCGTTTGGAGGACTTTTAGGTTACTATCTAGCACCCTTAAACTATCCTGATCCTTAACAGCAGCGACATCAAAAGATTCATCGTAATAGAAATGCCAAGGAACTAATCCGAGGGCACTGAAAAAGTCCCCTTTTAGAATGGGCTAAAAAAAGGAGTGGAAAACAACAGTTTTCTGCTCCTTTTTTCGTATCTTAAAGTAGGCTTTAACGGATATCAGGATGCTTTCTACCCAACAAAAAATTCAGTTCAGTTCCTATTCGGGATTGTACGATATCATTGTTYCAAAAGACAATCTACTTCGCAAAATCAACGATCTTATCGATTTCAGTTTTATACATGAGGAACTTTTGGAGAAGTATTGCCAGACCAATGGGCGTACAGCAGAGAGCCCCATCAAGATGTTCAAGTACCTTCTGTTAAAGACGATCTACACCGTTTCGGATGTTGATGTTGTTGAGCGTTCCAGATATGACATGTCCTTTAAATACTTTCTGGAAATGGCCCCTGAGGAGGATGTGATCAATCCAAGTTCGCTCACCAAATTCCGTAAGCTACGGTTAAAGGACATGGACCTATTGAAC
>NZ_PEAZ01000090.1:0-13582 GCF_002734245.1 Sphingobacterium sp. 1.A.4 | reverse complement strand
AAATCTGTAGACAGCAGTTTCTTTGGTTATAAAACACATTTGGCGATGACCGAGGAACGCATCATCACAGCAGCGGTCGTTACTACGGGCGAAAAAGGTGATGGTCCGGAACTGCCCCGGTTATTGGAGATCAGTAGGCAGAATGGAATGGAAGTGGATACTATAATAGGTGATGCTGCATATTCTGGAAAGGACAACCTTCAACTGGCAAAAGAACAGAACATTGATATCATCGCTAAATTGAATCCAGCAGTTAGCCAGGGATGCAGGAAAGAAGGGGAACACTTCCACTTTAACAAGGACGCAGGGATGTTTGTCTGTCCTGCAGGACATTTAGCCATCCGCAAGGCGCGTCAGGGAAAGAAGGGACAAGGTACAAATCAAACGCAGACATATTACTTCGATGTCGAAAAATGTAAAGTCTGCCCTCTTAGAGAAGGCAGGGCCGATTCCTATGGTATCCATAACATGGAAATGCAGGGTGCAATGGCCATCTTTACGGTAAACTTGAAAAGAATCCTGAAATTGATCTAAAAAGGAAAGGTATTACCTCAAAAACAGGGCAATTGGGATACTAAAATCTCAAACAGCAAGCCTAGTCGGCTAAACCTTCAATAAGGCCATTAAAAAACACACTTTCAGAAATCCTTTAAACAAAAATGACCGAGTAAGGTAAATCCTGTACTCAGTCATTTCTTTAAATCTCATTAAAAAGTTGAGACTTTTTCAGTGCCCTCTCAAATGATCACCTCTTTTTGTTGAAGATATCTTCCGTATCTTAGTTTTGTTCAGCAGGTAATACTGAAACGTAGGATTTGTTGTTCGCTTTCTTACGGAAAACAACAGTACCATCAACTAAAGCATACAATGTATGATCTTTACCGATACCTACGTTATTGTCAGGGTTATGCTGTGTACCACGTTGACGAACGATGATATTTCCAGCGATAGCTTGCTGACCACCAAAAATTTTGATACCTAATCTCTTACTATGTGACTCACGGCCGTTCTTGGAACTACCCGCACCTTTTTTGTGTGCCATTTCTTTATCTTAATTTATGACTTGCGTCAGATTAAAAAATTCGATTATAAACTAATACCAGTGATCTGGATTTTTGTGAAGTGTTGACGGTGACCGTTTTTCTTTTTGTAGCCTTTACGACGTTTTTTCTTGAAAACGATAACTTTTTCACCTTTCAAATGTGACAAAATAGTAGCCGAAACTTTAGCACCTGAAATACTTGGTGTTCCTACAGTGAATTTACCACCGTCTTCTGCTAACAATACATTGTCAAATTCAATACTAGCGCCTTCGTCTCCTTGTAAACGGTGTACAAAAAGGTATTGGTCTTTTGCAACCTTAAATTGCTGTCCTGCTATATTTACTATTGCGTACATTGTTATTAATGATTTGTTAATTATTTAATGAACGGCAAAGATAAAACTTTATTTCTATTCATCCAATTATTTTTTATATTTAATACGTTGTTTCCAAACCAAAAAATTACCTTGAAAATGATTAATTTTTGGAACTATACGTCATTGCGAGGAGGTACGACGAAGCAATCTTTCTTTCATGTCATCCTGAGCGTAGTCGAAGGATCTGTACGTGTATCAAATGTAGATGCTTCGACTTCGCTCAGCATGACATGGTTAAAGATTGCTTCGTTCCTCGCGATGACGCGAAGATTGCTTCGTTCCTCGCGATGACGCGAAGATTGCTTCGTTCCTCGCAATGACGGTTCATCAACTATTCTTCAAATTCCTTTAAATATGCAATAGACTGATCGATCCTCCTAATCTGTTTTTCATACCTTCGGATGACTAGCCGTCCAAAAGCATAGGCAGCAAACAACAATAATCCAAAATAAATGGCAAAGAAGATAATTGGTCCAATGTCCACTGCTGTAGTACCATTCAACAAATCGTTCAACCTTAAGGTATAATGGTCTCCCCTTTCCAGTCCAGTGTAAATCATAGCACCGCCAAAGCCAATTATCATGGAATGGAAAGTGGTTGATCGATAGGACATCATATTTAATTTCATCTCGTAGGAAAACCAAAGCAGATTCTCCAGGGAATTAAATTCCAGGTGATAGGTTTTATGGTAAAACTTCCAATATTGGGAATAATAATGAATCCAGATCATCGTGGTTGCCAAGATATAAATGGATAATACCAATATAGTAAATATCTTGAGGTTCTCTGCGTATATAAAGAACCCAAAAAGACCCAAGAAAACAATGGTAAGGATCAGGTTTACCCAAAATTCCTGACGCATATATTTTCTGATCAGGTCGATCGCGGTACTCGCCTCCCTTTTCTTGGACAGGTTGATGCTCAGATCCTGATCCTCATTTTTGTCCGCTTGCCAATCTTTTCTTAAATCGTCAAAATTCATAACCTTGTTTTTTTATGATTTCCTGTAATTTATCCTTCGTCCTATTCAATTTTACCCGCGCGTTGACCTCTGAGATACCTAGCTGTACACTGATCTCTCGATGAGATAAACCTTCCAAGAATAAGAAGATTACTGCCTTCTCCACTTCATTCAATTCCTTTACCGCTCGATAGAAATAATCCAATTGCTCCTCCTTTTGGGCGTGGTCGCTATGATCTGGTAGGTCTACCTGATCATTGATGGTATTTGTCTTTGGTTTTCGCTGATCTTTCTTGACGTAGACCAGGGCAGTGTTGAGTGCCACCCGATACATCCAAGTGGAGAACTTGCTCTCTCCTTTAAAATTTCCATAGGAACGCCAAAGCTGAAACACCATTTCCTGGTAGAGATCTTCCTGATCCAAGATATCATCCATATAAATTTTTGACAACTTAAATAAGATGCCTTTATGGGTGTCTATCTCTTGAAGGAATTGCTGCTCTAAAGAATTCACTGTTTGGATAAATTGTTTTAAAGATAATTTGCTTTTATAGGGTTAGTAATTGATTTTGTGGAATGTTACATGGGAAATGGAAAAACGTTTGAAAATAAAAACGTTATTAATTAAAAACGTCATTGCGAGGAACGAAGCAATCTTTAAACTTATCGAAAGATTGCTTCGTTCCTCGCAATGACGTGCATATCGCAATGACGTAGGGGCCTTGCAATGCCCCTAAAGCCCATCACAATGACGTAAGGACCTCAAAAATAACCTATTTCCCTACGATTTCCTCCATCTCCTGCATAATCTTCTTCGCTATTGCCTCTGCTGCCTCCACAGATCCACCTTCCGAATAAATTCGAATAATAGGTTCTGTATTCGATTTACGCAAATGCACCCATTCATTTTCAAAATCAATCTTCAACCCATCAATTGTAGAATGGTTCTCATGCGCATACTTCGCCTGCATTTTCGCCAAAAGATCATCAATATCCAACTCTGGAGTCAAGGTGATCTTATTTTTCGACATATAATATTGCGGTAATTCTGCCCTATATGCTGAAGCTTTCTTCCCTAATTGCGCCAAATGCGCCAGGAACAAAGCAACCCCCACCAAAGCATCACGGCCATAGTGAGAAGCCGGGTAAATAACTCCACCATTACCTTCACCACCCATCACCGCATCAACTTCCTTCATTTTGGTCACCACATTCACCTCACCAACTGCTGCGGCGAAATATTCACCACCATGCTTCAGCGTCACATCGCGCAAAGCACGGGTTGATGATAAATTAGAAACCGTATTCCCTTTTTTATGGGTCAAAATAAAATCAGAAACTGCCACCAAGGTATATTCCTCACCAAACAATTCCCCATTTTCCATCATGAACACCAAACGGTCCACATCCGGATCCACGGCAATCCCCAGGTCAGCACCATTCTTCAATACCGCTTCTGAAAGATCCGTTAAATGTTCCTTCAATGGTTCCGGGTTATGTGGAAAATGACCATTAGGCTCACAATGTATTTTATAAACGGTCTGTACGCCCAAAGCTTCCAATAATGCCGGAATGAAAACACCTCCCGTACTGTTCACCGCATCAACCGCTACCTTAAAGTTCGCCTTTTTAATAGCGTCTACATCCACGAATTCCAAGGCAAGTACATCATCAATATGTTTCTGTAAGAAAGAATCATCTTTGGTCACTTTTCCTAATTCCTCCACTTCTGCAAAATCAAAATCCAAGCTCTCCCCTAAAGTCAAAACTTCTTTCCCTTCTGCATCAGAAATAAACTCACCTTTTTCATTCAACAATTTCAAGGCATTCCATTGGCCAGGATTATGGGAAGCAGTCAAAATGATTCCACCTGCAGCACCCAATTTTGGAACAGCGATCTCCACCGTTGGTGTTGTCGACAGCCCTAGATCAACCACATCAACTCCGATACTCTGTAAAGTCCCGATCACCAAGTTCGCGACCATCTCGCCAGAAATACGTGCATCACGACCGACAACGATCGTTTTATTCGTTGAGTTTGCTGTAATAATCTTTCCGTAGGCTGCTGTAAACTTGACGATATCAACCGGAGTTAAGTTATCGCCTGGTCTTCCGCCTATGGTTCCTCTAATTCCTGAAATAGATTTTATTAATGCCATATTTGATTGTTTGTTCGCCGTAAATTTAATCTAAAAAATATTTATTAGTGACTTTTATTCTTTTTTTCAATTATTTACCTACTTTTGTTGCAACATTGTTTCTTTTAGCTCAGCAGGGACATTAGGAAGCAAGGTTGATTTTTTATAGATTTGGTCTGAAAAAATGGACCATTCTATTTAGACTATATGTTAGAAAATATTATTGCATTCGATAAAGAGTTTTTTTTAGCCATCAATCAAGGATTAAGTAATCCGGTGTTTGACTGGCTATTACCAATTTTAAGGAACCCATATACTTGGTCTCCACTTTACCTCTTCCTCATCATCTTTTTTATTAAACATTATGGCAAGACAGGCGTGCTGATCGTTGCCTGTACCTTAGTGACCTTTGGTATAACCGATCTCACCTCCTCCCATCTGATCAAAAAGACGGTCAAGAGGGTCAGACCTTGTAATGATGTGGTTTTTAAAGATCAAGTGAACTTAAGAGCACGTTGTGGATCCGGTTTCAGTTTTACCTCTTCCCATGCGACGAACCATTTTGGGATGGCCTTCTTCTGGATTGTCCTGTTCCGTCGTAAATGGCGACATGCCCTATGGCTTTGTATCCTTTGGGCTGCGTCCATCGCCTTTTCTCAGATCTATGTAGGCGTACATTATCCTTTTGATATCATCTGTGGTGCCATCCTAGGAACATTGATCGGTTTAGGCACCGGCTATCTATTCAAACGATTTTATCCGAAATTTTTCGAATCCCCAAATAACCCAATACCAATAACACATGAGTAGTTTCTTAATTGTCTCTATTTTATTTTTTTCAGCTTTAATTAGTGGTGTCGCTGTTTTCTTTGTAAAAAGAGACAATACACAATTACTCAAGCTTATCCTTTCTTTCAGTGGTGCCTATCTTTTTGCCATCACTGTACTTCACCTGATCCCTGAGGTATACCACAGTGGATCAACTCCAGGAGAAATCATCGGATTATACATCTTAGGCGGATTCTTGTTCCAATTGGTGTTGGAGCATTTTTCCCAAGGAATTGAACACGGTCATATACATTCCGATGGGCATGCAGAACATAAGCAAGCATTCCCTATCGCCATATTGATCAGTTTGTGTTTACATGCCTTTTTAGAAGGTTTCCCGTTAGCATCAGGGCATCGTAATGAATTGGTATTCGGTATAGCCATCCATCATATTCCGGCGGCTTTTGCTTTAGGTAGTCTTTTGATCAACACGAAATTGAACAAACAGAACATCATCCTCTTCATTGCCATATTTGCAGCCATGACTCCACTAGGTTTCCTGACCAGTAAAGGTATCAGCGGTGGAGACATTGGAAATATTGGACAATATTTTGATAAGATCATGACCGTGGTAATCGGTATATTCTTACATATATCCACCACCATCCTATTTGAGTCAGGATCGGCAGACCATCATACCTTCAACAAAAAGAAAATGTTGGCGGTTCTTTGTGGCGTACTGGTTTCGTTGGCAAACTTCCTTTTCCCACACGAGCATGACCATGGATCCCACGGTCCGGCAACAGGAACAGAACAACATGATCATCACGACCACAATCATGACCACAATCACGACCATGATCATGATCACAACCATGACCATGATCACGATCATGAGCATTAATTAGCCTGCTTGCCCATTCGATTCACCGCGGAATTTATCCAACAGTTCGCTTAGTTGCATAAATTCCTCGGTGGTCAGATTTGGCGCCAAGACATCATCCAGCATCATATCGTTCTCGATATCATGCAACAGCTTCAACCCTTTGTCGGTGATCAACAGATCCACCGCACGTTTATCACTGCCATTCTTCGTCCTAGAGACCAAGCCTTTTCCAACGATTCGATCCACCAAGCGGCTGATGTCAGGCGTCTTTGTCAGCAAACGCTCCTTCAATAAATTGTTTGTTACGGGATTTGGGAACTGACCTCGCAATACCCTCAACACATTAAATTGCTGTAGTGTAAGCTGCTTAGCTCCTGCTCTCTTTTCGAGCATCACATTCAGCCAGTTGTTCGTGTAGATAACATTGACCGTAACGCGATGCCAAGGGCTAGCGAATTGCTTCACTCTTACCAGTTCTTCAATCTTTGGCATAACTTTAAAAATACATTAGTGTGACTTAATCCGCAATTTAAAAGATTTTAATTATTTATCTTTGCTCAAAACGTATTTTTTTAAACCGTTCAACTTCACAAATGCAGAACAATATTAGCCTCGACAGACTAAAAATTGGCGACACCGTAAAAATTCAAACCATAGATTCCTTGGAAATTCCAGCAAAATTCTTTGAGCTTGGCTTTTATCCAGGTTCGCTCATTGAAATAAAACACAAAGCTCCATTTGGTGGACCGATCTGTGTAAATATCATTGAAAACAATTCCTTAATTGCCATCCGCAAGTCTGAAGCCAAGTTAATAACTGTAGAAAAAATTTAATGAAAAATCCAAATATTGTACTTTTAGGAAACCCCAATGTTGGTAAAACTTCCTTGTTCAACAGGCTGACCAAATTGAACCAAAAAGTAGGGAATTACCCCGGAATCACCGTTGAAAAGCGCGAAGGAACCCTTAAAGCACATAACAAAACCTATCATATCATCGATCTTCCCGGAACATACACCTTGTTCCCCAACTCTTTGGATGAGGAAATCGTATTTCAAATATTAAGTGATAAGAACAATCCATATCACCCCGATCTGACCTTGGTCGTGGCAGAACCTGCTACCATCAAACGGTCAATCATCCTCTATCAACAAGCTCGTGAATTAGGAATTCCTGCCATTTTTGTCATCAATATGATGGACGAAATCGAGAGCAAAGGGATGCAGATCGACATACAAAAATTAGAGGTTTACCTGAAGACGAAAGTCTATAAAACGAACGCCAGAACGGGTAAAGGAATTGACGAACTTGTAGCTGCATTTCCACAAAGTCCTGTAACATACTTCGGGAATTTTCAGATTCCTGCAACATACTCAGCCGCCCTTGATGAAGCTAAACGGATTTTTCCATTGGCAACGGAGTATCTTACTTGGCAATATCTCGCTCAAGAAAGAATTTCCAGTCTAACAACTGAGCAACAAAAAGCCTTGGAAGAGATCAGGACCAAGCATCAATTGAATATCCATGAGATGCAAAAATTGGAATCCCAGATTCGCCATGATGCCATTACGGAGGATCTTAAACCAATCATCCAGAAAGCGGAGAACAAAAAACTGAACAATACCTCAAAAATAGACCGCATCCTTTTACATCCTATTCTGGGATACATCATCTTTTTTGGTCTATTGTTCGTGATCTTCCAAGCGATCTTTGCCTGGTCTGGTCCTTTGATGGATTGGATCGATGGCTTATTTGCAGACATTACTGAGAAGCTGGATGCCGCCCTTCCTGATGGACCTTTGGCTTCCTTATTTATTTACGGTATAGTAGCTGGTGTTGGTGGAATCGTTATCTTCCTTCCGCAGATCGTTATTCTCTTCCTATTCCTTTCCTTAATGGAGGAATCAGGCTATATGAGTAGGGTCGTATTCTTAATGGACCGTTGGTTGAAACCTTTTGGTTTAAACGGAAAATCGGTGATCCCATTGATGTCAGGTGCTGCCTGTGCCATCCCGGCGGTGATGTCGGCGCGGAACATCGAGAACCCGAAAGAAAGGTTATTGACCATGTTAGTAACCCCATTCATGACCTGCTCCGCACGCTTACCGATCTATATCGTTATTATAGGTCTGGTCATTCCAGAAACCAGCGTATTAGGATTCAACCTGCAAGGTATGGTTCTTTTTGCCATGTACCTATTAGGAATTATTGGTGCCTTGGGCTCTGCTTGGATACTGAACAAAGTGATCAAAAGCGTTCGTTCTTCATACTTGATCTTTGAATTACCGACCTATAAAGCGCCAGATTGGAAAAATGTATTGACCAATGTCTGGGATAAAGCTTCAGGGTTCCTATGGGATGCCGGTAAGATCATCTTGATGATTTCCATTGTCCTTTGGGTATTGGGTAATTTTGGTCCGAACGATAAATTCTATAAAGCCGACGAGTACGTAACGGCCATGAAACCTAATTTGGAAGAGGAGCAGTTTGATAAAGAAGTGGCCTCTTATAAATTGGAGCACTCTTTTTTGGGTTACCTCGGAATGGGTATAGAGCCATTCGTAAGACCATTGGGCTACGATTGGAAAATGGGTATCGGTTTGATTTCTTCCTTTGCGGCACGCGAAGTATTTGTGGGCACTATGGCAGTTGTTTACAGCCTGGGGGATGAAGTGGATATCGAAGACGATGGTCAGAAAAGATCGCTATTGGACAAGATGCGTTCAGAAATTAACGCCAATACCGGCAAACCGGCTTATAATATGGCTTCCGGAATTTCGTTATTATTGTTCTACGCCTTCGCTATGCAATGTATGGCAACGATCGGTGTGGTGCGTAAGGAAACCGGCTCCTGGAAATGGACCTTGATACAGACTTTGTTCATGACAGGTCTTGCCTATGTAGCCGCATTAATCGCTTATCAACTTCTAAAATAAGAACATCATGGGTTTAATCATTCAGTACATCATTATTTTCATCCTTTTTATTGGGGCTTTATACTTCATTTTCAAACCCTTCTTCAGTAAAAAAAGTAACCCAGGATGTGGTAAGGGATGCTCCTGCGATGTAAAAATGGATCCGAAGAAATAAACAATAGATAAAAAAGTATTTAAAAGCTCTCTTTAAAATAAAGGGAGCTTTTGTTTTATATGTTATTGGAAAAAATTATCTTGTACCGTTATAAAACATATAATCAGTAATTAACCTGTCAACAACGTGCAAGAAAACAAGGAAAAGGAACTCAAAAGAGGACTTAGCAACCGTCATATTCAATTAATTGCTCTTGGTGGAGCCATAGGAACCGGATTATTTTTAGGCGTTGGCCAAGCCGCCATTCTAGCTGGACCATCGGTTATCCTCGGCTATGCCATTGCTGGTTTGGTCGCTTTTTTCATCATGCGGCAATTGGGAGAAATGGTCGTTCAAGAGCCTGTTTCCGGTAGCTTCAGTACCTTCGCCAACAAATATTGGGGTCCATTTGCTGGATTCGCATCCGGTTGGAACTATTGGATCCTCTATATCCTGGTGTCCATGGCCGAATTGACCGCCATTGGAAAATATGTACAATTTTGGTGGCCTGAAATTCCGCTCTGGGTCTCCACCCTTTTCTTCTTTTTCGTTATTAACGCGATCAACCTCGCATCAGTAAAAGTATATGGGGAAACCGAATTTTGGTTTTCCATCATCAAGGTCGTGGCGATTATTGCCATGATCATCTTCGGTGCCTATCTATTGATATCCGGCAATGGCGGAGAAAGGGCAACGGTAGAGAACCTCGTCAACGACGGTGGGTTTTTCCCCCATGGTTGGCTCAGTGGAAATGCAGCAATGGGCTATTCAGGACTCCTCGCCGCCCTGGTGATCATCATGTTTTCCTTCGGTGGATTGGAGCTAGTAGGTATCACAGCAGCTGAAGCGGAAAACCCGGAAAAGAACATCCCTAAAGCCACCAACCAAGTGTTATGGCGTATTTTGGTCTTTTATGTGGGTGCTCTGTTCATCCTGTTTTCCCTAATGCCATGGCGTACCATTACGGCAGAAACCAGCCCTTTTGTGGAAGTATTTGCCACCCTGAAAGGCTTTCAATTTGAAATGTTTGGGAATACATTCTATTTCACCAATGTGATCGCCAATGTGCTGAATGTAATCGTATTAACCGCCGCACTATCCGTTTATAACTCCTGTGTGTACAGTAATTCCAGGATGTTGTATGGATTGGCTGAACAAGGCAATGCACCGAGGTTCCTTAAAAAATTAAACAAGAACCACTCTCCTATTGCGGCTATCCTAGCATCAGCAGCTATTGTGGCCATTACGGTAGTGATCAATAAAGTGATCCCTAAAGAAGCATTGGGCATCCTGATGTCGCTGGTGGTATCTTCCCTTATCATCAATTGGATCATGATCACCTTAACGCATATGTTCTTCCGGAAACAAAAGGATAAGGAAGGCGTGAAAACCAAGTTTCCAACCATCCTTTATCCGATCAGTAATTACTTTAGTCTCTTGTTCCTTGTGGGTGTATTAGTGATGATGTGGTTTACAGGACTGAAGATATCTGTTGAATTGATCCCTGTTTGGTTGATCCTCCTTTGGATATCCTACCTGCTGATCCAAAGGAATAGAGCGAAAAAAGAAATCAATAATTCGATCGATCATTAAAAAGTTCATATTCCATATCGTTTTTGCCATCCTGTTTATCTGCCATCTGGTAGCCATACAACAGCATATGGATGGATTAAGGACCATGACAAAACCATTGATCTGTATCGTATTGGTATTGTTCCTCTGGAATGAGACAGGCTTGAAGAGAAAATTCCATCGATTGATAGCTGCCGGATTGGTCTTTGGCCTGGCCGGCGATGTCTTCCTCATGATGAACAACATGTTCATCTTTGGCTTAGGGTCTTTTCTGATAGGCCATATCCTTTATGCTTGGGCATTTCTTACACAAACGTCCAGCCTAAGCCTGACCAAACATAAAGGTTATATCTTTATTGCCTGTCTTCTCATCAGTTATTCCTATTACCTGTACAGCGTGTTGAAACCCAGTTTAGGGGTATTGGAAATACCAGTCATTGCCTATATCCTTGTGATAGCTGCCATGGCTTTGTTGGCTTTTACCCGAAAACAGCAGACCAATTTGGCCAGTTTTTTATTCATCTTTATCGGCTCTCTCTTATTTATAGCCTCTGATTCCATTTTAGCCATCAACAAATTTGTGGCTTATGTTCCCGATTCCGGCATCATGATCATGAGCAGCTATATGCTAGCTCAATACGGTATTACTACTGGTGCTGTTATGGACAGAAGCAACCGCTCTTCCTGATGGATCGTTCATGTTCTGGAAAGAAGCATCCCACAACAAAGCTTCAGGCGTACTACATGCCACGGACTTCACCGATGGAACCGATTTGGCTGCCGCGTCCGACGGGAAATGGCTTTCAAATATACTTCTGTACAGATACTCTTCCTTGTTTTTTGGTGTATTGATCGGAAAGCGTTTGGCTGCGGCTTCAAATTCCGTATCCGTCACTTTCTCCTCCGCTTGCGCTTTCAGTGTATCGATCCAAGAATAGCCCACACCATCCGAGAACTGCTCCTTTTGTCTCCAGGCGATGCTTTCCGGAAGGTAATCCTCAAATGCTTTTCTGACTACCCATTTTTCCATGCGTTCGGAAGTGATCATTTTATCCTGTGGGTTGATGCGCATCGCAATATCCATGAATTTCTTGTCCAAAAATGGAACCCTACCTTCCACGCCCCATGCCGCCAAGGATTTATTGGCACGGAGACAATCGTAGAGGTATAATTTTTTCAGTTTCCTAACCGTTTCCTCATGGAATTCCTGCGCGTTTGGTGCTTTATGGAAATATAGATAACCTCCAAAAAGTTCATCGGACCCTTCGCCTGACAACACCATCTTGATGCCCATGGACTTGATTACCCTGGCCAAAAGGTACATCGGTGTAGAGGCACGTACAGTAGTGACATCATAGGTTTCCAGGTGATAGATCACCTCGCGAATAGCATCCAAGCCTTCCTGAATCGTGAAGTTCACTTCATGATGGATGGTGCCGATGTGGTCTGCTGCCTTTTGCGCAGCAATAAGATCCGGCGATCCTTTCAGACCCACGGCAAAGGAATGCAATTGGGGGTACCAGGCTTCCTCCTGATCTTCGGATTCAATCCTTTTGGATGCAAATTTTTTGGTGATGGCAGCAATCACCGAGGAATCCAATCCTCCAGATAATAAAACACCATAAGGAACATCCGACATCAATTGCCGATGCACGGCATCTTCCAATCCCTGGCGTAATTTTCCCAGGTCGGTTTCCTTTTCTTTTACCGTGCTATATTGCTCCCAATCCCGTTTGTACCACTGGATAGGTTCCTGTCCTTCCTTGCTGTGCAGGTAATGTCCCGGAGGAAATTGGTCGATCTGCTCGCAGAATCCTTCCAGAGATTTTAACTCGGAGGCTACAAATAATTGCCCATATTGATCCTTACCGTAATAAAGTGGAATGATACCCATATGATCTCGGGCAATGAAAAAAGAATCATCACGGGCATCGTATAAGGCAAAGGCAAAGATGCCGTTCAAGTCTTCAACAAATGCCGGACCCTTTTCCAGGTAGAGGGCAAGGATGACTTCGGAATCGGATTGGGTTGTGAAGTTATAATGTGCTAAGGAATTTCGTAACGATTGGTGATTGTAGATTTCACCATTTACCGCCAATATTACTTGTCCATCCGGACTGTATAATGGCTGGCTTCCCGATTTTGGATCAACGATCGCTAACCGCTCATGCGCTAAAATTGCTTTTTCTGAACTGTAAATTCCTGACCAATCTGGACCACGATGACGAATGCGTTTCGACATTTCCAATACTTGAGGTCTTAATTCGGACACAGGTTGTATGATTTCAAAAGCTCCTACTATTCCACACATATTATTAAAATTTTATTAATGTTTTTATTGTTTTGTTGATATAATGATACAAATAAAATGATTATAAAATTAATTTCATAATATTTTTTAATTTTTGTTGAATAGATTGTAATTAGATTGTAGATGTTAGATGATAGATGTTAGATGATAGATGTTAGACGCGTCATCGTAAGTTTGTAAGTAAGTTATAGGAATTAAAGAGACAGAATATAATTTTGTATTTCATTTAGGATACAGCGAGAGAGGGAGTAAGATTTTTAATCGTCATTGGTCCTTGAGAGACCCTTCGCAATGTTAATCCCCCTCTCTTATTCCTATCATAAACTTGGACAGTTCATTAGGCCAGGAGCCTGTTTTTACGATTGATAAGTTATGATAAGAGCTGCTGTAATCCACAAATATGATATACAAATATGGTAACAGGTATTGATTGTTCAAAGGATTATTTTGACATTTCTG
>NZ_PEAZ01000089.1:0-14528 GCF_002734245.1 Sphingobacterium sp. 1.A.4 | reverse complement strand
TGCCAACGACCTGCTTGAGTGTTTTCATGTTAATTTTTTGATGTGAAACTGAAAAATCAATAGTGAAACTTCCCTTGGACTTGTCTCCTTATGGATATTCAAGCTGGACTGTAATTCCGCCTTACATTCTGTTCTGTCTTAGGAAGCGAAAAAGAGGAAGGCCATCTCTAAAAATCAGTATGCTAAAAAAGCTACTAAGACAGCCCTAGGCTCTCCCTCTTTTCACTAAATACAGCAAATCTATAAAACAAAAAATGTCTCCTACATTTGCTTGACACAAACATAGGAGACAGCCTCTTCTTTTTTTGTGGGGGAAATGGGGGTTGTCCAATCCTAAAAAAGCTATACACAAAAACAAAGTGTATGGAAACAACAGAAAGAGAGTTTGAGTTCGCGGAGCGGACCAGTAAGAAGCAGCCATTCGACAAGCGTCTGATCCTCCACATGCTGGATCAGATCGAACTTGGGGTCCCTCGCCGGGACCTGATGGAACAGTACGGTGTGTCCGAACTGAGCCTTATCCGCTGGATGAAGAAGTTCGGGCGACAGCCCATTGGGCCAAAGCGGTATACCAACGATCTGAAGCGTTCAGTGGTCAGGGCGGTCCAGGACGGGATGAGCGCCTACCGGGCGGGGAACACCTTTGATATCTCCTGCGGTACGGTCTCCAGATGGGTCAGGGAATATAAGGGGGAAAATACCGAACTTAGTTCCCCAAAACCCGATGATATGGCCAAAAATAAACCCGTAGACCCCAAAGAGGCAGAGATCCTGGCCCTGAAGAAGGCCCTGGAGTATGCAAACCTGAAGATCAGGGCATTGGATACCATGATCGACATTGCCGAGGAACAGCTCAAGATCGACATCAGAAAAAAGTCTGGTGCCAAGCGGTCGTAAAGATCAAACAGGAATCCCCAGCAATGGGGATCCGTTTGATCTGCGGACTGTTTGGAAGAACAAGGCATGCGTACTATGACCGCCAGTGGCGGGGGCAGGATGTCGGACTGAAGGACGAGGTCATCCTGCAGCACGTGCTGCGGATACGCAGCGAACAGAGAAGGATCGGTACCCGGAAGCTGCTCCATATGCTCTCCGGCCCCCTGTAGGAACATGGGATCAGGATCGGCCGCGACTATCTCTTCGCCCTGATGAGGGAGCATTCCCTACAGATCAGGACCAGGAAGAGGAAGGCGGTCACCACCGATTCGCGGCACTGGATGAAGAAGTACGGGAACCTGATAAAGGGACTTACGGTCGAGCGTCCCGAGCAGGTCTGGGTAAGCGACATCACCTATGTACAGCTCAACAGACGCTGGGGATATCTGAGCCTGATCACCGATGCCTATTCCAGGAAGATAGTGGGCTGGGCGTTCAGGGGCGACCTCTCGGCACAGGGATGTATCGATGCCCTGCAGATGGCACTGCGGCAGAGGCAGTATCCGGGAAAGGGTCTGATACACCACTCCGATCGGGGTTCGCAGTACTGTAGCAAGGGCTATGTGGATATCCTGCGAACCAACGGGATAGCGGTCAGCATGACCGAGAACGGGGATCCCTACGAGAACGCGATAGCCGAACGGGTGAACGGCATACTGAAGGCAGAGTTCGACCTCTACACATCACAGAGCGGACTGAGGGAGACCACCGGAAAGATACGGGAGAACATCAGGGTATACAACAACCTGAGACCGCACGCGAGCTGTGACTACCTCACCCCTGAACAGGCACACATGAGATCAGGTGCGCTCAGAAAGAGATGGAAACCGAAAAAATATCCAATAGTGAAAAAAGAGTTTGTATAGTACATATAGTATTACCAAATTTGCCTGTATAATCAATTCAGAATTAAACCAATAATCTGTATAGCTATATAAGGACAAGACAGGTTGGGTTCGAGCTTAAACTAAGGTGAAAGTAATGTGAAAGTATGCTTTTAGTATGTAAGGCATGGGATTTGGTGCTATAATCATGGTTTAAGTATGTTTTAAGGACGATTTTAATAGAAAAGATGGTGTTTTACATAGCAAACTCTCTTCATTGCGAGGAGGTACGAGGAAGCAATCTTTGGACTACACTCAGCATTTCATGCGGGAAGATTGCTTCGTTCCTCGCAATGACGCGGCGCCACTCATCCCACCACTCATCCCTCCACTCATCCTCCCCCCTCCCCCAATCCCCTCCTAACATTTTTTTTAAAAATGGTAAAAGAAAGGCTACTTTTGTCTTAATAAATTAAATTATGGCAAAAGAGCAGATTTCTATTTTTGATATGTTTAAGATTGGGATTGGTCCTTCCAGTTCCCACACCTTAGGACCTTGGCGTGCTGCACAACGATTTGTGGAAGTGTTAAAAGAAAAAGCTGCACTCGACCGTGTTCAAACGGTGAATATCTTGCTCTTTGGATCACTTGCCAAAACGGGTGTTGGCCATGGTACCGATATTGCGGTATTATTAGGCTTAAGTGGCGATGATCCTGTCACATTCGATGTGCATGACGTGGTTCCCAAGGTGGACCGTATCAAAGCCAACAAAAAATTAACCTTGGGTGCTGAAAAGGAAATTGAATTCGACTACGATACCAATTTACTATTCCTTTTCGACCAAAGTTTACCGTTCCATCCAAATGCGGTCACTTTCCAGGCTTTCCTAAGCGATGGTTCCGCCATCAGCGAAACCTATTACTCTATCGGAGGAGGTTTTGTTGTTCAGGAAAATGATACGGAAGGGGTATTGACAGAATTGGATCTGCCATTCCCCATCGATACCGCACAGGAATTGATGGTTGCCTGCATGCGTACCGGACTTAAAATTTCGGAACTGGTGCTGGAGAACGAGTGCTCCTGGCGCTCAGAACAGGAAACCAAGCAAGGAGTGATGCAGATCTTCCATACCATTAAGGAATGTATCTATAAAGGCTGCCATACCGATGGTGTACTCCCAGGAGGATTGCACGTGGAACGTCGGGCATCCAAATTGAACAAACGTATGCTGAAAGGGCGTACTTACCATGATTATGATACCTGGCTGGAAGCAATCCGTGCCGGTGGACGTGATTTTGGTTATATATTAGATTGTGTAAGCTGTTTTGCCTTGGCGGTAAATGAGGAGAATGCTTCCTTTGGCCGTGTGGTAACAGCACCTACAAACGGTGCAGCAGGGGTTATTCCTGCCGTACTGCAATATTATCTGGCATTTCATGATGCCTATAAGGAAGAGAAGATCATTCAATTCATCGCAACAGCTTCTGAGATCGGTTCTATCTTCAAAAAAGGAGCGACGATTTCTGCGGCTATGGGCGGTTGCCAAGCTGAGATCGGTGTTTCCTCCGCGATGGCGGCGGGCGCATTGACCGAGTGCTTGGGAGGATCCCAACGCCAGGTCTTGATGGCAGCAGAGATAGCCATGGAGCATCATTTAGGACTGACCTGCGACCCTATTGGTGGTCTGGTTCAGATTCCATGTATTGAGCGGAATACCATGGGCGCGATCAAGGCCATTACAGCAGCCCAATTGGCGCTTCAATCCAATCCGGACAAAGCCAAAGTGAGTTTGGATGCGGTAGTGAGCACCATGTGGGAGACCGCATTGGATATGAACGCCAAATATAAAGAAACGGCTGATGGTGGATTGGCCATCAAAGTGCCATTGAGTTTACCAGAATGTTAATCCTTTAAATTTTTCCATGATTAGGTATTGTGCGTTAGCTTCAGGGAGTAATGGAAACAGCTATTATATAGCGAAAGGGAATACGGCTATTCTGGTGGATGTGGGCATCAACAATAAGCATCTGCATCTGCGGATGGCTAGTCTGGGAATTAACCCTGCCAGCATCGATGCCATTTTTATTACCCATGAACATACGGACCACATCTGCGGATTGGCCGTGTTTGCCAAAAGGTACCAGATACCGGTTTATCTGACCGTAGGGACCTATGAATCCTCCCGAATTCAATTACCGGAGTATCTCTTGCATTTTATCAAAGCCGATTCCATTGTAAATGTTGGTGACTTATCCGTTTATGGCATTCCTAAATACCATGACGCAAAGGAACCCTGCAGTTTCATGGTTACTGATGGAGAAATCAATATTTCGGTATTGACCGATATCGGAAGGATCTGTGTAAATGTGATGAAGGCGATCGAGATTTCCGATGTGCTGTTCCTGGAATCCAACTTCGATGAGGATATGTTGCAGAATGGAAGATATCCCTATTACCTAAAGAATAGGATCCGAGGAGGAGAGGGCCATCTTTCCAACAGGATTTCGATGGATGCCTTTTTGGCCCATCGTTCTTCCCGGATGAAACACCTGATCCTTGGCCACCTCTCCGGCGAGAACAATAGGGTAGAACTGGTGGAAGAATTATTTGCTCCTCATTGTGTAGAGATGATACTGTCGGTGGCGAAACGAACCGAACCCAGTGCTTTGTTCCAAATCGCTAGACCAGTGGAAACGGAAATAAGCTATACATCGATTACCTATCAATCCATTCAGATTGAAGGCTATTCCGATTAATTGAAATAAAAATAATAAAAGCCCTTTTCCTGAGCAGGATAAGGGCTTTTTTGTGGATGTATTTAACGATTGCTAACTTAGTGCTGGATCAAATTTTTGATGGCACTTACAGGGATGGCTTCTTTGATGACCATTTGGAGGTTTTTCTGCTCCGCCTGGTTGTAATAAAATGATCGGGTTAGGGAGACAATTCCGGCAATATTTCCTTTATTGTCGAAAATTGGCCCACCGCTTGACCCAGCAGCATAATCTGCCGTGATCTCCATTTTTCTGCTCATGATACCGGCATTGCTTTCCGTCATGCAGGCAACTCTACCAGAGGTATAATAGTAGAAATAATCTCTTGGATGGGAAATGACAAACACGTCTGAACCTGCCTTCAAATCAGTTCCAATCGGATTGGCGGCAATCTTCTTTCCGTTCAGGTTGGCTTTAAGGATATCGATATCGGCCTCCTTGCTATAGCTCAATACAGAATCTATCCGGTATTAGTTTCCGGCATAATCGGCCAACATCAGGTGGATGGTAGAACTAAACCTAGAATCTTAATTCCTTAAAACCTTATTATTATGAAAAATACTTTTAATAATATTTTATATATCTTCCTGTCCATTGCATTATTTACAGGATGTAGTAAAGATTTAGGAAACTATGATTACCAGGATTTGAATAAAATCGATTCGGTAACAATTGCTACGGGTCGTCCATTAGCTTCAACCACATTTTCATTATCTATGGGAGAAACGTTGGAGATTAAGCCCACTCTCTATAGCTCAATGTAATCAGATGACAATGATTACACATTTGCTTGGGTAATAAATGGAGATACAGTAAGTCATGAAAAAAACCTTGTTTTTAATACACAAGGGGTTAATCCTGGAGTTCTTCGTTCAAACTTTTATGTTTTCGATAAATCCACGAATACAAAAAACAACTATCATTTTGTTATAAATTTAGCGGCAAGTATAACTCGAGGTTATTATCTACTGGCAGAAGATGAAAATAGAAATGCGCACTTATTTTTAAAGGGAAATGAGCGGACAAGTAAATTTTACCACTATAACAATTATGGAGAATATACTTTTGGGAAAAACCCTTTAAGTGTCGAACTCTACCATTATGCAACTTCAGCGTCAAATGGTCAATTTACGACGATTACTGTTGCAACTGAAGAAGGAGAGAATCCGATAATAAGAGCAGGTAGCAGAACCAATTTGCCAATCCTACTTTTCAATCGTCAAACATCTATGATTTTTGATCCCGTTGCGGGTGGTTTCCAACCTAGCCGAGTTAAAATAAATCAAAATCAAGGTACTACTAGTATTGGAAAAAAGATTAGAGCTATCGCTAATGGTGTTGTGAGTACCGATGTATATAATGATCCTTTAAATTATGATTTTGGAAAAGGGGATTATTACGTGAATGAAGGAACTTTCAAAGGACTGTTTTTAGTAGGTTATGATTATAGGAATGAAAAATTAAGAGTATTCGCAAGTAAATATGGAGCTGCAGAAAACACCTATCAAACAACATTAGATCATTTGATTCAGGAAGATTTTAAAGGTCATGAAGTATTAGGTGGAGTCGAAGATTATATTACCTGGGTAAACAGCTTTGTTTTAACTAAAAATGGCGATGACGTTGCGCTTCACCGGTTTGATTTTAGTCAATCATCTGTAAATGGATATTTGCCAAATAAACATATCGTTGTTGCTAGGAAGAAAATGCCGGAAATGATGAACCAAATAGGTATACGTTATAGAAATGGAGCAGGTTTCTGGTATTTTGCAAGCGGTCGTAAATTGTATCGGTTTTCTAATAGTGGGTTTGATGTTCAAGAAGTATTGACCCTACCAAATGACGGAACGGGGGATATTACTGCATGGAATTTTGATTACAGCCCTGCTGGTCAATTCAAATATATCATTGTTGCTACCTACAATCCTAGTTCTACCAAAGAATTCAAGGGTTCAGTTTATACCTATGCAATCAACGGAACAACGCCATTGAACGTGGAAACAGAAGTAACGCACAAAGTAGTTGATTTGAAAGCTGGTTATTTACCATATTAAAAATTCTCTAAATTGAAATTGAAAAAGGCCATCAGATAATATTTCTGATGGCCTTTTTATTTTCAGGGCTGCTTAAATAATCCTTTCCTTAAACAATCTCCATCTGAAACAAATCCGCGATATGCTTCCTTAACTTCCCTTTCACCTCTTCCATATCCAATTTCCTCCCCAACTCCCTTTCCATAGAAGTCACATCCTTATCATCGATTCCGCAAGGAATGATATTTCCGAAATATTCCAGATCAGCATTCACATTAAAAGCAAAACCATGCATGGTCACCCAACGTGATGCCCGAACACCCATTGCACAGATCTTACGCGCCTTTTCATTATCCTCATCCAGCCAAACACCGGTATAACCCGGATATCGACCAGCCGCAATACCATAATCCGCCAAAGTAAGAATGATTGCCTCCTCCAAGGTCCTTAAATACAAATGTATATCCGTGAAGAAATTATCCAGATCCAGGATCGGATACCCCACAATCTGCCCAGGACCATGATAAGTAATATCACCACCCCTGTTAATTTTATAGAAAGTAGCGTTTTTCTCCTTCAACCCCGCCTCATCCAACAGAAGGTACTCCTCATGCCCACTTTTACCCAAGGTATACACATGCGGATGTTCGGTAAAAACCAAAAAATTAGGTGTAGGTTCGGTGGTATTATTGACCCTATTATTATGTTTTATGGCGAGGGTTTCAGCAAATATCGCTTCCTGTTTATCCCAAGCTACCTGATAATCCTGTAGCCCCCAATCCAAATATTTAACTTCTTTGTTTTGCATGGTATTCAGCAAATTAATAAAGTTGTTTGTTCAATTTAATAACGCTTGTTCAAATTTAATAAAGCAAGTTATTGTAAGGATATCGAGCATTATGCATTTTCACGATCACCTCATAAAGCTTATCCTTCAATTCTTCCACATTGATCTTATCGGTAGCCGAAATAAAAATAGCCGGATCCGCATTTTTTGCCATCCAAGAATTCCGGAAATCATCCAACGTGATCTTGATCTCTTCTCCATCCTCATCCGTTTCGATCGCTGGTTTATACGCATCGATCTTATTGAAAACCGTGATGATCGGCTTATCCACAGCACCTATATCCTTCAAAGTCTCGTTTACCGCAATAAGTTGGTCCTCAAAATAGGGATGGGAAATATCCACCACATGGATCAATACATCGGCCTCACGAACCTCATCCAAAGTAGATTTGAAACACTCCACCAAATGATGAGGAAGTTTGCGGATAAATCCTACCGTATCGGATAATAAGAAAGGCAGATTGTCGATCACGACTTTACGCACCGTGGTATCCAAGGTTGCAAAAAGCTTATTCTCGATCAGTACTTCCGACTTGGAAATCATATTCATGATGGTAGATTTACCTACGTTGGTATAACCGACCAAGGCTACCCGGATCATTTCCCCACGGTTCTTCCGTTGGGTCTCATTCTGTCTATCGATCTGCTTCAAACGATCCTTCAACAAAGAGATTTTGTTCAAGATCATCCGTCTATCACTCTCGATCTGGGATTCACCCGGACCACGCATACCAATACCACCACGCTGACGCTCCAAGTGGGTCCACATTCGGGTCAAGCGAGGTAATAGGTATTGCAATTGCGCCAGTTCCACCTGGGTCTTTGCCTGTGCGGTTTGTGCATGTTTGGCGAAGATATCCAGGATCAGGTTGGAGCGGTCCAGTACTTTGATCTCGAAGTATTTTTCGATGTTCCTCAATTGGGAAGGGGAAAGCTCATCGTCGAATACGACCATATCGATCTCTTCCGCTTTGATATATTCCTTGATCTCATCCAATTTACCACTTCCTACAAAAGTAGCACGGTCTGGATAGGCCAATTTCTGGGTGAAGATCCCTTTGGTTACTCCACCAGCGGTGCTCACCAAAAATTCTAGTTCTTCGAGGTATTCTTTTGCCGTTTCGTCGGAAACATCCGGGGTGATCACACTGACCAATACCGCAGTCTCCGGCTTATGAGCCGTTTCATATATTTTCGTTCTTGCCATTTAGTTTTTTTATAAGGAACAAGTTTACAAAGGTAAAGTTTTTAGGAGATTTTGTCCCAAGAAATACTTGGCTGCCCTTTTTGGATGTAATTCAGCAATAAGCGGTTGTCCGGTGCCCCCAATTCGGGATCCTCTTGGAACAGCTGGATGACGGATTGCCGAGCTTCCGTCAGGATAGCCTGATCCTTTGCCAGATCTGCAATTTTCATGTCCAGCACACCGGATTGCTGTGTTCCGGAAATATCTCCAGGTCCCCGCAATTGCAGATCAACCTCCGCGATCTCAAAGCCGTCGTTGGTCCGCACCATCGTCTCTAAACGCGTCCGACCTTCCTTGCTCAATTTGTCGCCCGACATGAGGATACAGAACGATTGCTCCGCGCCACGGCCAACCCGTCCTCGTAACTGGTGGAGCTGGGAGAGCCCGAATCTCTCCGAATTCTCAATCACCATCACGGAAGCATTGGGCACATTGACCCCTACCTCAATCACCGTGGTGGCCACCATGATCTGGGTTTCGCCTTTAATAAAGCGTTGCATTTCAAAGTCCTTGTCCTTCACGGGCATCTTGCCATGGACGATGCTGATGCGGTAATCCGGAAGCGGAAATTCCCGCATCAGACCCTCCAATCCTGCTTCCAGGTATAAAAGGTCTAATTTTTCACTTTCCTTGATCAAGGGATAGACAATATATACCTGCCTTCCTTTGGCAATCTCTTCCCGCATGAATCCAAACACCCTCAGGCGTTGGTTCTCGAAGAAATGTACGGTTTTAATAGGTTTTCTTCCTGCCGGCAATTCATCGATAATGGAAATATCCAAGTCGCCATACATGGTCATTGCCAATGTGCGGGGGATCGGAGTGGCGGTCATTACCAACATATGTGGCGGAATGATATTCTTACGCCATAATTTGGCCCGTTGTTCTACGCCAAAGCGGTGTTGCTCATCGATCACCACAAATCCAATGTTCTTGAATTTCACCTTATCCTCAATCAGGGCATGGGTACCGATCAGGATATCCAAGGTGCCATCTTCCAATTCCTGATGGATGATCCTTCGGGCTTTTGTTGGGGTAGATCCGGTCAATAGTCGAACCTTACAGATGTCTTCGCCCAATAGGGAGGTTATTCCATGATAATGTTGGGTAGCCAGGATTTCGGTAGGAGCCATCATACAGGCCTGGAAACCATTGTCTATGGCCAATAGCATGCTCATCAAGGCCACAACGGTTTTTCCTGAACCCACATCCCCCTGAACCAATCGGTTCATCTGCGCGCCGGTATTACAATCCAATCTGATTTCCTTAACAACCCTTTTCTGCGCGTTGGTCAATGGGAAAGGCAGTCTTTCGGTGAAGAATCTATTGAATTTTTCCCCAACCTGATCGAACCGATGGCCTTTATATTTCTGGGTGTTTAACTGTTTGTTCCTTAATAGTTTTAACTGAATGAAGAACAGTTCTTCAAACTTCAACCTACGGATAGCTAGTTTCAGGATCTGCTCGTTCTGCGGAAAATGGATGCCCAATAAAGCCTGTTGAAAAGAAATCAACTGGTGTTTTTCCATCAGGTAAGCGGGAAGGGTTTCAGCCACACCTTTTAAAACCGTCATTAAAGCCGTTTCCTGGAGTTTCTGAATTCCCCGGCTATCCAGATTGGCCTTTTTCAGCTTTTCCGTGGAGGAGTAAACAGGTTGCATCGTCTGGTTACCGATCTTTTTCGCCTGCTGTTGATAGAGCTCCATTTCGGGGTGGGTCATGGAGATATTTCCATTGAATTCGCTCGGTTTTCCATAGATTATATAAGCGGAACCCACCTGTAATGTCTTTTTGAGCCAGGTAAGGCTTTGGAACCAGACCAGTTCCATCATACCCGTTTCATCCCGGAATTGGCCCACCAATCGGCGTCCTCTCTTTTCGCCCAATTCCTGCAGGCTAATCAAACGGCCAAGCACCTGCGCGCCGATCATATCGGCATGGAGTTCCCGAACCTTATGGAATTTTGTCCGGTCGATGTATCGGAAGGGGTAACATTGCAGGAGATCGCCAATACTGAAGACCATCAACTCCTTTTTGAGAAGGTCGGCTTTTTGAGGGCCTACACCTTTCAGGTATTCAATAGGAGTTATTAACGATAGTTCAGCCATGGGATTAATCCCGTGCTTTCCATGCAATGACGGAGATTTCTACATTCACTTCTTTGGGAAGTGTTTTTACCGCTACGCATTCCCTTGCCGGTTGGTTGTCCTTGAAATATTGCGCATACACTTCGTTTACCGTTGCAAAATAATCCATAGAACTTAAGAAAATGGATGTTTTCACGACATCTTCAAAATCATAACCTGCATTTTTCAGGATGGCACCTACATTTTTCAACACCTGGTGTGCTTCATCTTCTACACCTGTCGTGATCAGTTCCATGCTTTCTGGAATCAATGGAATCTGTCCGGAAACATATAAGGTATTATCCGCTTTGATCGCTTGGTTGTATGGTCCAATGGCTGCGGGCGCTTTATCTGTATTTAATATCTCTTTTTTAGACATGATAGGCAGTATTATCGTAGTTGAATTTATGTTATTGTTTCTTTAATACCGACTAATATACGATTAGCCCATTGGATTTTCAAGATTTGCATACATTAACTAACTTGCAGGATGAAACAGAAATTAGCTTTGGTCAATGGGACCATCTATAATGGATATGAAATCCGTGAGGATGCAGTTTTACTGATCAATCAAGATAGGATTACAGGAATTGTTGGGAAAGAGGCTGTTCCTGAAGAATATCAGGTGGTGGATGTGCAAGGTGCGAATATCTGCCCGGGATTGATCGACCTGCAATTGTATGGAACGGGAGAGGATCTTTTCTCTGCTGAACTGACTGCCGCATCTTTGGAAAAAATAAACTTCAACCTGCTTAAACAGGGATGTACTTCCTACATGATGACCCTGGCCACCAATACCTTGGAATTGTTTAAACAGGCTATTGCTGTTTTTCGGCAAACAAAACCTTCCGCAGCCCTTGGCTTGCATTTGGAAGGACCGTTTTTAAATGAAGCGAAACGGGGCGCGCATCCAGCTGAACTGATCATGGAAGCTACCCTGCCTATTTTAGAAGATCTTTTGGAAGGCAACGAAGATGTGGTTAAAATGATGACCATAGCACCAGAGAAAACCAAACAGGAATGTGTGGATTACTTAAATAAAAAAGGCTTATTGCTGTCTGCAGGGCATAGTACAGCCACTTTTGAAGAGGCTACGCGAGCCTTTGATCATGGGGTGAAAACGGCCACCCACCTTTGGAATGCGATGTCGCCGCTGCAGCACCGGGAAGTTGGACTGCCAGGCGCTGTTTTCAATCATCCAAAAGCCTATGCCTCTATTATTGTAGATGGAGTACATGTGAATTATGAAGCCGTGAAAATCAGTAAACAGGCAATGGGTGAGCGATTGTTTCTGATCACGGATGCTGTGGCCACTTGTCATAAAGGAATTTATCAGCATGTACTGAATGGGGATCATTTTGTGCTGCCGGATGGAACATTGTCTGGATCGGCATTGACCCAATTGCAATCTGTACAGAACTGTGTGAAAAAGGTAGGAATTCCCTTGGATGAAAGTATCCGAATGGCAACGTTGTACCCCGCCCGTTTGATCGAAAGATCGGATATCGGAAATCTGGAAGAAGGATCAATGGCGAATGTACTGGTTTTTGATGCTGATTTTCAGGTTCAACAGGTCATTTTTGAAGGCGAAACGCTTCTTTAATCTATAACGAATAAGTTACAATTTGATTCCAAGGTAATAAAAACCGTAGTTTTGCGTGTTAAGATATGTTTATGAAGATGAGATTTTTGCAATTATGCGTGTTTGCTGTTGCCTTGATGCTGGTAGTTTCCTGTGGATCTAAAAACAGGCAGGCAAAGGCTAAGGAGCAGCCAAAAGCGGAGGTAGCGCAGGGTGCCCAGGTAGAAAACCAACCTAAAAAGGCGGAAGAAGTAAAAGAAGTGAAGAAGGGGGCTGTTGTTGAAAAGCCAGCTAAAGTGGTTAAGAAAGAGGAACCTTTTAAAGAATTCCGTACCGATCTGCCAAAGGCACCACGTGAGTTTCGTGCGGCTTGGGTAGCAACCGTAGCCAATATCAACTGGCCAAGTAAGAACAACCTTTCTACAGCACAGCAAAAACAGGAGGCGATTGCCTTATTGGATTTGCTGAAGAAGAATAATTTTAATGCGGTGATCTTTCAGGTGCGTCCATCTGCAGATGCTTTATACCATTCTAAATTCGAACCATGGTCTTATTTCTTGACCGGTACCACTGGAAAGGCACCTTCGCCTTATTACGATCCTTTGGAATTTTGGGTGGATGAAGCGCATAAGCGTGGATTGGAACTGCATGTTTGGTTGAATCCTTACCGTGCGCATCATTCGAATGGTGGTCAAGTAACCAGCGAATCCATGGTTCGTAAGGCAGCTGATCACGTTGTAAGATTGCGAAATGGCATGTACTGGTTCGATCCGGCAAATCAAAAAACCCAGGACCACTCTTCGGAGGTGGTAATGGATATCGTAAAACGTTATGATATCGATGGGGTTCATTTTGATGATTATTTCTACCCATATGCTTCCTATAATGGAGGAGCTGATTTTCCGGATGATGCCTCTTGGAATGCGTACAGAAAAGCAGGTGGAAATCTAAGCCGTGGTGATTGGAGACGTGATAATGTCAATAAATTCATCAAAAGAATCTATACCCAGATCAAAGCAGAAAAACCATTTGTTAAGTTTGGATTGAGTCCTTTTGGAATCTGGAAACCAGGTTATCCAGCTGGCGTTACGGGATCCTCTCAGTATGATGAGTTGTATGCAGATGCGAAATTATGGTTAAATGAAGGTTGGATCGATTATTTTACACCTCAATTGTATTGGCCAATCGACCCGCCAAAACAGAGTTTTACTTCTTTGTTGAAATGGTGGGAGTCAGAAAACAAGCATAACCGCCATTTATGGCCGGGATTGAATACGGTGGAAGTCCGTTCTTCTAACAAAATTGAGGAGATCAAGCGTCAGATCGAAGTGACCAGGGATGTTACGCCGAACAGTACTGGTGCTGTGCACTGGAGTATTGCCGGATTGACAAAAAACCCGTTGATGTTGAAGGCGCTTTATGAAGGACCTTATCGTGCTCCTGCCTTAGTGCCGGCTTCACCTTGGCTTTCAGCCAACCCGATCTTGAAACCTACCTTGATGTTGACCAAACAGACCAGCAGTGTTTTTGCTAAATGGTTGCACAAACAGCCTGAGCAGGTGTTCAAATGGGTAGCTTATGCAAGGTATGGAAATACTTGGGAGATGGAAATTTTGGATGCGCCGCAGACAGAGTATAGTTTCCCGAAAACCAAAAACGGTCAAAAATTGAATGCGGTAGCTATTAAAGGTATTGATCGTTTAGGAAATGAAGGGGATTATATGGCAGAGGAGATTACCGAATAAATTTGCAATAATATAATTATATAGAGTTAATTTAACTTTAGTAAAGATAAAAAAAGAGGTTGTATCTATTTTAGGTACAACCTCTTTTTGTTGAATATGGCGGGTGTTTGGGCTCTTTGTCCAATCCTAAAAAAGCTATACACAAAAACAAAGTGTATGGAAACAATAGAAAGAGAGTTTGAGTTCGCGGAGCGGACCAGTAAGAAGCAGCCATTCGACAAGCGTCTGATCCTCCACATGCTGGATCAGATCGAACTTGGGGTCCCTCGCCGGGACCTGATGGAACAGTACGGCGTGTCCGAACTGAGCCTTATCCGCTGGATGAAGAAGTTCGGGCGACAGCCCATTGGGCCAAAGCGGTATACCACCGAGCTGAAGCGTTCAGTGATCAGGGCGGTCCAGGACGGGATGAGC
>NZ_PEAZ01000088.1:0-15436 GCF_002734245.1 Sphingobacterium sp. 1.A.4 | reverse complement strand
GAAGAGGGCAAGCACAGTATGAGCATACTGAATGCAATAAAGAACAAACTGGCGCTCAGGATTGCCGCAGTCATCAGGGATAGGTCAAAATATATGGACAGGAATAAGGCGCAGATCTAGAAAAGACCAGACCCGGGAAAAAGAAATATCGGCCAAGTGGGCTAAAAAGTTATTCTGAAAAATTTTGAGCCATCAAGCTCTAAAAATTTTTTGGAAATAACTTTTTGGATAGGAAAACTATTGAAGGAAAAAAGTAAAAAAATAGTTGGTTTAATCATAACAATCATTGCGAGGAGGAAAATTTTGCGTCATTGCGAGGAGGCATATTTTCGTCATTGCGAGGAGGCACGACGAAGCAATCTTTAACCTTTGTCATCCTGAGCTGCGTCGAAGGATCTATACGGATACAAACGAACAGATGTTTCGACTCCGCTCAACATGACATTCTTTAAGATTGCTTCGTTCCTCGCAATGACGGTGGAAAGAATAATGATAGTGGGAAGGAAAATGACAGTGGAAACGGCAATGAAATGGAAATATCAAAATACTCCAACCCATACGAATTTATACAAGTTTATACCAAAAGAAAAAGGTTTTCAAACGGGGAGAATGAAAACCTTTAATAACCAATTATAAACCTAAATTATGATAGAACAAAGGTAAGTGTATTTACTACACCTGTCAATAGTAATCTTAAAAATTAACAATTTGTTAACATTGCAACTATTTTTTTCATCGAACCATGTCATCCCTTTAAAAACCCATCTCCATCAAGCCACTCTTCTAAAAACTCATCCCTCCCAAAAAACACTCCCAAGCCCCATTTTATAACGAATATTTGACACAACTGCTAAAGATCTTTCCTTACCTTTGCAACCGAATGAACATTCAATTGACAGAAAAAAAAGAACAGATCTTTCGGAGTACCCTACAGCTAGTCAACGCTGGAGGCTTCCACGGATCGCCCATGAGCAAGATCGCTAAAGAGGCCGAAGTTGCTGTGGGTTCCATCTACCACTACTTCCCTTCAAAGGATGATCTTATCATTGAGCTGTATTGGTATTGCAAGGAAATCATCAATAAACACATCTTCCTCGAAGAACAGGATAACCTCCCATACGATCAACGCTTTCGGGCAGTATGGAAAAACGTGGTGCTATTCTATCAGGACCATGCAGACCTCTTCAGTTTTATGGAACAATTCTATGGTTCCCCATTTTACGAAGATATCCGTAAGAACGTTTTTCAACATAAATGCGAACGGAATAAAATCTTCCATTTTTTAGAACAAGGACTGGAGGAAAAGCATTTAAAGGACCTACATGTTCGTATCCTACTAGCTGCCTATCTAGGACCAGCTATTTCACTAGTTAGAAGCAGCTTATACGAAAAAACAAAGATTGAGGAATCTCAATTGGACCAATTGGTCGACATTATCTGGAACGGGGTTAAAAAATAATATATATGAAATTCAATTTTAAGGACTTATTCATTTACGCATCCATTGCGGCAGTTTCCTTGGGGTCGGCCATGGCACAAGACAACAGGAACCTTTCCAGCAATGCGACATTAGACGAGCTCATCAACTTTGCCCTATCCAACAAGATTGAGGTTAAACAAGCCAAAATCGATCAGGAGATCGCAGAACGCGAAATCGCTTCCGCATTATCAGGATGGTTTCCACAGATCAATGCCAATGGAAATCTATCCCATTTCATTCAATTGCCAACAGCTTATATCAACGGGCAGAATATTGCCATGGGGCAGAAAAACACCTCTTCCCTAACTTTTCAAGCTGACCAGGCAATCATCAACCCTGGATTGTTCCAAGCATCAAAGGCTGCGCAATTCATCAGACAACAGAATACCCTAAACCTGGAAAACACCAAGATCAATACCGTTGTCGATGTTTCCAAGGCTTATTATGATATTCTGACCAGCGAGGAACAGATCAATATCATCAACGAAAATATAGCGCGTATCCAAAGACAATATACGGATGCCAATGCCAGGTATGAAACCGGTTTGGTGGACAAGATTGACTATAAACGTGCGCAGATTTCCTTGAACAATGCCAATGCCCAACTGAAATCGGCCTTGGAAATCAGGAAATATAAATATGATTACCTAAAAACCTTACTGGGATTAAATCCTACAGATGGTCTTAACCTATCTTTTGTAGGTCAGGACATGGAAGCCAATGTCCTATTGGATACTTCAGAATTGGTGCAGATTGCAAATCGGGTAGAATACCGACAATTGAAGAACCTACAGGATATCCAAAAATTGAATACCCAATACCAAAAATGGAATTACCTTCCTAGGCTAAGTGCTTTTGCAAATTATGGTCTTAACTACCGTAATAATGCTTTCGCTGATCTTTATGGAAATAACTTCCCCCAATCTTCTGTGGGTTTGACCCTATCCATTCCAATTTTCCAAGGAACCAAACGCGTACAGGAGATCAGGAAATCCGAATTGCAGGAAACCCGATTGGAAATGGATCTGGAGAACCTTGAAAACCAGATTGGTGCCCAATACTCGGCAGCCATGGCTTCTTACCGCGCCAATACCATCGAATGGCGAAACGCGAAGGACAACATGGATCTTTCCGAAGAAGTGTACAACACCATTAAACTACAATACGATGCCGGACTGAAAACCTACTTGGAGCTCATGACTGCAGAAACAGACCTTAAAACGAGTCAACTGAACTATTTGAATTCCCTCTATGCGGTGTTGGCCAGCAAACTGGATATTCAAAAAGCATTGGGAACCGTAGACATCAACAATTAATCAGCACAACCCTTACATAGAAATTTAACGTTATGAACACGAATCGCATATTAGCAGCAATATTATTAAGCTCTGGATTGATCCTGGCTTCATGTGGCAATAAGGATAAAGCCAAACAGGCAGGTCCTGGTCAAATGCAGGCACAGGCTATCCCAGTCAGCATTTCTACGGTGAACCTGGAAACTGTTTCCGGTACACGCTCCTACCCTTCCAATGTCGTTCCTTTACAGGAAACAGAAATCCGTGCAGAAGTTTCAGGATACATCACCAATATCTATGTGGCAGATGGTGCTTATGTAAGCAAAGGTCAGAAATTATATGAAATAGATCGCGTTCGTTATTCAGCAACGGTTGATCAGGCGAAAGCGACCTTGGAAATTGCCAGAGCAAATCTTGCACGTGTAGAAAAAGATCTTCAACGCTATCAAACCTTGGCCGACAAGGATGCGATCGCGAAACAGACCCTGGATTATGCATATACCGATGTAAATAACCAAAAAGCACAGGTACAAGCTGCTGAAGCTGCCCTTACGGCTGCAAGAACCAACTTGAATAGATCTACTATTTATGCGCCATTCTCTGGTTCAGTTGGTATTTCCCAGGTACGTTCAGGAGCCTTGGTATCTGCAGGTACCACTTTATTGAATACCATCAGTTCTACCAATCCTATCGCTGTTGAATTCCAGATCAACGAGAAAGAGATCACCGAATTCGCCAACCTGCAATCGGGTAAATCTTCAACGGAGATCAACCTGACCTTGCCAGATGCCAGCACTTATGCCTCAACCGGAAGAATCTCTACGATCGATCGTGCCGTAGATCCGCAAACAGGTACCTTGAAAGTGAGAGCCACTTTCCAGAACCCTAACAATGCATTGCGTGCAGGTATGAACCTGACCTTAAATGTGGTTAGTACCTCTACAGAACAACAATTGGTGATCCCTTACCGTGCTATTTTCGAGCAATTGGGAACATTCAGTGTCTATACCGTAACAGATAGCAGTACCGTGGAATTAAAACCGGTTACCCTTGGCCACAAACTTGGCGATCGCGTGGTTATTTCGCAAGGACTTCAAACAGGTGAGCGCGTAGTAACCGATGGAATCACCGCATTGAAACCTGGTGCCAAAGTAGTGAACAAAGAAGAACAAGCTCAACCAGCAGCAGGTCCAGCAAAACAATAGTAAATGCCGAATCCCAAATATAAAAAAGCATGATTTCAGAAGTATTTATAAAGAGACCGGTCACGGCCATAGTCATATCGATATTGATTTCCATCATTGGTATCATTTCGGTCACAACCTTGCCGGTCAGTCAATATCCCAACATCGCGCCGCCGACGGTTTCCGTTTCGGCGATCTATACGGGTGCCGATGCCCAAACCGTAGAAAAAACAGTAACCACGCCAATTGAGAGTCAGATCAATGGTACGCCCGGAATGATCTATATGAGTTCCAACAGTACTTCCGATGGATCGTCCCGGATCACCGTGACTTTTGAGGTGGGTACAGATATTGATATCGCCACGCTGGATGTACAGAACAGGGTGAGTATTGCAGAACCCGTCCTTCCAGAGGCTGTCCGTCGTTTAGGGGTAACCACCCGTAAGATGAATACGGATATCTTGATGATGGTATCCCTGGTATCTCCGAACGGAACCCGCGACCAGAACTTCCTGGCCAACTATGTCAACCTTTACCTAAAAGATGCCTTATTGCGTGTCAAAGGAGTGGGTGATGTGCAGGCTTTTGGTCAGCCATTTGCGATGCGTGTGTGGTTGGATGCCAATAAATTGGCCAACCTGAACATGTCTCCATCTGATGTGAGCGCAGCGATTGCTGAGCAGAACTCCAGGATGCCTGGTGGATCTGTCGGTGCCCGTCCGCAGGAAAATGCACAGGTTTTTGAATACCCGATCGTGATGGACTCCGACTTGGAAGAAGTCGATCAATTCGAAAACATCGTGGTAAAAACCAATATGGATGGTTCCATCGTATTATTGAAAGATGTAGCCCGTGTAGAATTGGGACAGTTCAACTACGGTATTACCAATAAAGTAAATGGACAGGTCGCATCAGGTATGATGATATCCCAAACTCCAGGTGGAAATGCCGTGGAAACAGCGGATGGTATTTACTTGGCTTTGGAAGAATTGAAAAAATCATTCCCTACAGACGTGGATTACGTGGTAGGTTATGAAACGGTTTCCGTGGTCAATGCATCCATCAGTTCCGTAATCCATACGTTAATTGAGGCGATGATCTTGGTAACCTTGGTGGTATTCTTCTTCCTACAAAGTTGGAGAGCAACTTTAATCCCATTATTGGCGATTCCGGTTTCCATCGTAGGTACCTTTATATTCTTTACCCTATTTGGGTTCTCTGTGAACAACCTGACCATGTTGGCTTTCGTCCTCGCCATCGGTATTGTGGTGGATGATGCGATCGTGGTGGTGGAAGCCGTACAGCATTACATCGACCATTACCAGATGGATGCCAAGGAGGCGACCCGAAGGGCTATGAAAGATATTACCGCTCCGGTTATTGCGATTGCGCTTATCCTTGCGGCCGTATTCGTTCCGGTTGGATTTATTCCAGGGATGGTCGGGCAGCTCTATCAACAATTCGCCATCACCATTGCCGTTTCGGTGATGTTATCCGCATTTATCGCCCTTTCTCTTACTCCGGCACTATGTTCCATCATGTTGAGGCCTTCCGCTACGACAAAGGATGCGAAAGGATTGAACAAGTTCTTCTATAAATTCAACGTATGGTTCGATAAAGTGACCTACCGTTATTCCAAAGGGGTGAAAAAAGCGATTAAGGCAGCACCTCTGGTATTGATCATTTTGATCTGTATTTTCATTGGAACAGGCTTCATGTTCATGAACAAGAAATCCGGCTTTATCCCGAACGAGGATGGCGGTATTTTCTTCATGGGGGTCAACCTTCCGGAGGGAGCATCATCTGCCCGTACGGAAGAAGTACTGACCGAGCTGACAAACGACCTGCGTAAGGATTTCCCGGAAATTCAATATGTGACTTCCATCAATGGTATGAACTTATTGAACAGGGCCGCGAAACCGAATGGTGCATCCTTATTTGTATCGTTGAAACCTTGGGAAGAAAGACAGCGCACAGTTATGGAAATTACGGGTGCCATTATGGGCAAATATCGTGGCTATTCGAAAGCAACCGTCATCGCTGCAACGCCGCCTCCGATTCCAGGATTGGGTTCATCCGGAGGTTTTACCCTGGAGATTCAAGACCGTCAGACGGTGGATATCAAAGAATTTGAACGTATTGTAGGTGGTTTCTTGGCTGCGGCCAACCAACGTCCTGAAATCGGAATGGCCTATACCTTATTCAACAGTAATTCACCGAACTACAAACTCAATGTTGATCGTGAAATGGCGAAAAGAATGGGTGTACCAGTATCCAATATCTACAGTACGATTTCCTCCTACCTGGGTTCGAGTTATGTGAATGACTTTACCAAATATGGACGTAACTTCCGCGTGGTGACACAGGCAGATACCAGCTATCGGATGCATATTGAGGATATCAATAAATTATATGTGAAAAATGTACAGGGACAACCAGTTCCGGTAAGCAATCTGGTTCGCTATGAGTTGACCACCAATCCTTCCATTATCAACCACTTCAACATCTTCCGTTCGATTTCGATCTCGGGAGAGGCAGCACCGGGATATTCTTCGGGGGATGCCATCAGAGCGTTGGAAGAAGTGGCTGCAGAGACTTTATCGGATGGTTATTCGTATGAGTTCTCTGGTGTGACCTTGCAGGAAAAACAATCAGGTAGTAAGACTATTCAGATCTTCGCCCTAAGTATTCTATTCGTATTCCTGTTATTGGCGTCCTTATATGAAAGTTGGTCGGTACCATTCTCCATCTTATTATCCGTACCGTTAGGGGTATTTGGAGCGATATTAGCCCTTACATTATTACCTAACCTGGATAACAATATCTATGCGCAGATTGGTTTGGTGACGATTATTGGTCTTGCCGCGAAGAACGCGATTTTGATCGTAGAATTTGCGAAGGAAAGAGTGGATATTGGTATGAATCTATTAGATGCAACCATCGATGCCGTTAAGCTTCGTTTGCGACCGATCATCATGACATCACTGGCCTTTATTTTGGGTATTATTCCATTGATGTTGTCGACTGGAGCAGGGGCTGTTTCTCGTCAGACAATTGGATGGACCGTATTTGGTGGGATGACCGCAGCAACTTTCTTGGCGATATTTATTGTGCCGGTGTTGTTTGTGGTGATTACCAGATTGGCATATGGCAAGAAAAAATTAGCGGAGTTGGAAGCTTCTTTTGATGAAGAAAAGAAGAAAAGCCTCTCGGCGCACTAGTTTCAATTGGATGTTTTAAGCCGTAGGCTTGAAACATCCAATTGAAACAGTATTTAGTAGTTAGTATTTAGTAGTTAGACCTATGGCGGCTAGTGGAATTGTGAGAAATTTTACGTCATTGCGAACTTTTTCCGTCATTGCGAACTTTTCCCGTCATTGCGAGGAGGCACGACAAAGCAATCTTTCGATTAGTGTAAAGATTGCTTCGTTCCTCGCAATGACGTGACTCTCGCAATGACGTGGTCCTCGCAATGACGTATAAGACATCGCCACGTCATATGTCGCAATACCAGTAGCGCCCATAGGTCTAACTACTAACTACTCAATACTATATACTATAAAAAGCCATAGGTCTTAATACTAAATATTAACTACTTAATACTAATAAGCGAAATTTCCTGATACGTATCCGAGATAGCAAAAATTCGGTAGCCATGCGATTTCAACAAACTAAAAAACTCCTTCCCTTTTTCTTTTCCGTTGGGAAAGAATCGTTCATGGGTTTCTACCAAGATTTGTTTAATTGGAATACCACTTTCCAATATCCCTTTCATTACCGCATATTCTGAGCCCTCTATATCCATTTTAAGAACATCAATTCTGCTATGCCCCTTTTCCTTTACAATCTCCGTAAACTCCTTTAAAAGCACCTCAACAGGGTTGAGTTCATCCACCAAGCTATGGTCATAGACCGAGCCTGAAACATGTTCCTTATTCTTCGGAAGATTAAAAGTGACTATTCCTGTTTTTTCACCGATACCATAGGGATGGAAATGGAACTTTTCCGGTACCTTATTATTGCTTACCCAAGCTATGGACTTTGGTGTTGGATCAAATCCATACACATCACAATCGTGTTTGGCGATGATGGCTTGGTCAAAGGAGATATCCTCTCCTATACCAAAAGAATAAACAATGGCATTCTCCGGAACAGCCGTAGGATCTACATAAAATCCACCATAACCATTTCCGTACCATTGTTTATCCCGTTTTTCTTCTATATCTATGAAGGCAATCTTTCCGATTCTAGCCTTTAACCAATATTCTAATCGCTTAAGTTTATCGTTTCTTTCCATTTGATTTCGGTAGATATCATAAATATAACCAAAATCACAAAGAATTAACCCTCAGAGATAACGTTTATCACGTCATATTGCGTGATGATATTTATTTTCCCAAACTCATCCTCCACCAGAACCGCTTGGGAATCCTTATTGATCAAGCTCGAAATCTTATCGATTGAAGCGTTGATATCCACAAAAGGAAACGGTTTGGTAGAGATTCCTTCCACCGGAGATGATTTTAAGGTCGGATTTTCTAAAAGTGCGGAGAGAATATCCGATTCCGTCACCTTCCCGATCACCATACCTTGTTGGGTAAGTGGTATTTGGGAGATGTTCAACGATTTCATGATGTTGAAGGTTTCCAGAACCGATTGGTTCACATCTGCCGTAACAATGTCCTGTTGACCACGTCTTTTCAAGATGGTTTTTGCCGTTAGTTTTTCATCTTTCAGAAAGCCCCTCTCGCGCAACCAATCCTCATTATACATTTTACCCATATAACGAGAACCATGATCATGGAAGATCACCACGACCACATCATCTTCTTTTAACGAATCCCCCAATTGTAACAAACCCGCCACGGCAGCACCTGCCGAGTTTCCTGCGAAAATCCCCTCTTTACGAGCAAGATCCCTTGTCATCAGCGCAGCATCCTTATCCGTAACCTTCTCAAAAAGATCGATCTGACTAAAATCTACGTTCTGAGGTAAAAAGTCCTCACCTATCCCTTCGGTGATATAGGGATAGATTTCATTTTTATCAAAGATCCCGGTCTCTTTGTATTTTTTAAATACGGAACCGAACGTATCGATCCCCCAGACCTTGATATCCGGATTCTTTTCCCGCAGGTATTTAGCCGTTCCAGAGATGGTTCCTCCCGTGCCTACGCCCACTACTAAGTGCGTGATCTTCCCTTCCGTCTGTTCCCAGATTTCAGGGCCTGTCTGTTCGTAATGCGCTTTGCTATTCGAAAGGTTATCGTACTGGTTGGCTTTCCAAGCGTTTGGAACTTCCTTCTCCAACCTACTGGATACCGAATAATAGGAACGAGGATCCTCCGGATCAACGTTGGTGGGACATACGATCACTTCGGCACCAAAGGCACGGAGCGCATCTATCTTTTCTTTGGATTGTTTATCAGTGGTGGTAAAAATACAGCGGTACCCCTTTACAACAGCGGCCATGGCCAATCCCATACCTGTATTTCCTGAGGTCCCTTCGATGATCGTTCCTCCAGGTTTCAAAAGGCCGGAAGCTTCCGCGTCCTCGATCATTTTTAAGGCCATTCTATCCTTGATCGAGTTCCCAGGATTGGTCGTTTCGATTTTGGCTAGAATGGTACCCTTTAATTTTTTTGTAACCGTATTGAGCTTGACCAAAGGGGTATTCCCAATGGTTTCAAGGATATTATTATACCACATAGATGTTTCTGTTCTGTTTGTTTAGCACAAAAGTAGCCAATTTTTAGAAATCATGCGGTCTAGCGCCGAAATTAGAACTTCAGGTGCTTCACGGTCAAGCCATTATTGATGAGCTGTTTCAACGCATCGATACCGATCTTCAAGTGGGTTTCCACATAAGATTTGGTAACCGTTACGTCCGAAGCATCTGTTTTTACCCCCTCTGGAACCATCGGTTGGTCTGACACCAATAGCAAGGCTCCGGTAGGTATCTTATTGGCAAAACCAACCGAAAAGATGGTCGCAGTCTCCATATCCACCGCCATGGCTCGAATAGTTTTCAGGTATTTCTTGAACTGTTTATCATGTTCCCACACCCTTCTGTTGGTGGTATAAACCGTTCCGGTCCAATAATCTCTAGAATGGTCCCTGATAGTTGTTGAAATGGCTTTCTGCATAGCAAAGGCCGGTAGTGACGGAACTTCAGGTGGAAAATAATCATTGGATGTTCCTTCCCCGCGAATTGCCGCGATCGGTAGGATCAACTCTCCTACCCCTATCTTTTTCTTCAGGCCTCCAGTCTTTCCTAAAAATAGGACTGCCTTAGGTTTTAGAGCGGATAAAAGATCCATAATGGTGGCAGCCATGGGACTTCCCATCCCAAAATTGATAATCGTGATCCCTTCCGCTGTGCAGGAAAGCATGGGTTTATCTTCACCTAAGATCGGTGCATCATCATGCATCTGCGAGAATAGTTTCACATAATTACTGAAATTGGTCAATAGGATATATTCCCCGAATTCATCCAACGGTCTTCCCGTATAACGTGGCAACCAATTATTTACGATATCTTCTTTGCTCTTTAATCCCGGAGTCACCGGGGAGTCTACTTCTTTAATTTTCTTCGTCATGTTCAATTAATTTAAATAAATAGATTGGGTACAAAAAACCCTCGCTGGCAGGCGAGGGTTTAGATATTATGCAACTTGAAGCTTCTTGAAATCTGTTTTTGCAAATTTATTCTTCGCATAATCCAGCGTAATCAGTAAGCTGTTGTCTTCGATATCATCCTTCGTGGATGGTATTTCAAACATGGCATCCAACATAATGGCTTCGCAGATACTGCGCAGACCACGGGCACCTAATTTGAATTCCCAAGCCTTCTCCACGATAAAGTCGAATACTTCAGGTTCAAAACTTAATTTTACCCCTTCGTAATCAAACAATTTAACATATTGCTTTACCAAAGCGTTCTTTGGTTTGGTCAATATATTCAATAAAGTTTCTTTATCCAAAGGATTCAAGTGTGTTAACACCGGTAAACGTCCGATCAGCTCCGGAATCAATCCAAAGTTCTTCAGATCTTGAGGCGTGATGTATTTATACAGGTTGTTCAGATCGATTTCCTGATCTTCATCCTTCATTTTATAACCTACAGTCTGCGTACGCAATCTGTTGGCAATTTTTTTCTGGATGCCATCGAATGCACCACCACAGATAAACAAGATGTTGCTGGTATTTACGGAAATCATTTTTTGGTCCGGATGCTTACGACCGCCCTGAGGTGGTACATTCACATTCGTTCCTTCCAAGATCTTCAATAATGCCTGTTGAACACCTTCACCCGAAACATCTCTCGTGATGGATGGATTATCGCTCTTACGCGCAATCTTATCGATCTCGTCAATGTAGATGATGCCGCGTTCCGCTGCTGCAACATCGTAATCGGCAGCTTGTAACAAACGGGTCAAAATACTTTCCACGTCCTCTCCCACATATCCAGCTTCGGTCAATACCGTTGCATCCACGATACAGAAAGGAACGTTCAGGATCTTCGCCACCGTTTTTGCCAATAAGGTCTTACCGGTACCCGTCTCTCCAACAATGATCAAGTTTGATTTTTCAATCTCCGTCTCATCGGTTTCCACACGTTGGTTCAAGCGTTTGTAATGGTTATACACCGCTACGGAAATCACTTTCTTCGCATCATCCTGACCAATAACGTATTGATCCAAGTGCTCCTTGATTTCAATAGGACGTATTAGTTTTAAAGCAGTCTGAATAGATTTATTCTTGCGTTGCTTAAGCTCTTCAGCCAAAATCTCACCCGCCTGTTGCACACATCTGTCGCAGATATGCGCACCATCACCCGCAATAAGCATTTGCGCCTCATTCTTACTGATGCCGCAAAATGAGCAATGTATATCTCTATTGTTCGATTTACCCATTGTTATTTTGTTTCTTTTTTAGGAAGCAATACCTCATCAATCATACCAAACGCTTTGGCTTCTTCGGCACGCATCCAATAATCACGGTCAGAGGACTTCTCTACCCATTCGTAAGTCTGGCCAGAGTGATCAGCAATGATCGTATATAATTCTTCTTTCAATTTCAACATTTCACGAAGGTTGATCTCCATATCAGAAGCCACCCCTTGCGCACCACCCGAAGGTTGGTGAATCATCACACGTGAATGCCTTAAAGCAGCACGTTTTCCTTTCGCTCCAGCGACCAATAATACCGCTCCCATGGAAGCTGCCATACCGGTACAGATGGTTGCTACATCTGGGCTGATATATTGCATGGTATCATAGATTCCCAAACCCGCATAAACACTTCCACCTGGAGAATTGATGTAGATCTGAATATCACGCTGTGCATCAGTCGATTGTAAGAATAACAACTGAGCTTGAACAATGTTCGCTACCTGGTCGTTGATTCCATCTCCTAAAAAGATGATACGGTCCATCATCAAACGTGAAAACACATCCATCTGTGCCACATTTAGCTGACGTTCCTCGATAATGTATGGTGTTAAATTACTTGGAATCTGTTGCTGTAACCTAGAAATATAGCCATCGACATGTAGTGAGCCTATTCTATGGTGCTTGATCGCATATTTTCTGAATTCGTCTTTTTTGATATCCATCTGTTCTCCTAAAGATTATGTTACTAATATAATATTTATTTTAATTTTTACGATTGCCTATTCAAAAGATGGCAAATCCTGCAGAAAATGATAACTCCCATCTTCGAAATTTATGCTACAATAATAATGCTCAATTCCATTACTGACTAAAAGTAAGGGGATTTTGTATTGGGAGTTGTAATTTGCGATTTGATGGAAGGTGTTTTCGGTAATTTTGACAGTCGGTGCTTTAAATTCTGCCAAAAGGATACGTTGTCCCAATCGGTTGTAGATCACCAGGTCATGCCTTTTCTGCAAAGAATGCAGCTTCAACCCGCCTTCGATATGCATTAGCGACATGGGATACCGGTATTGCTGATGCAGATGGCTTACCCAATGTTGCCTCACCCATTCTTCAGGCGTCAATACCAGGTGTTTTTTCCGCAACTGGTCAAAAATAAAATACTGTTCTGCTTTCTTGCTGATCTTCGCCGGAAAAGTAGGTAAATTTAAGGGTACCGGTGTAAACATTTACAAAATTAAGAAAATATCAAGCGAATCCAAATCTGGGAAATTGCCTCAAAATCCGTACTTTCGTAAAGCATGAATACCCAATCCATTTTATCCGATATCAATAAAAAGAAATTAAGTCCGGTTTACCTCCTGCATGGGGAGGAACCTTATTTTATTGACCTAATTTCGGATGCGATCGAACATCAGGTGCTGGATGAAGCCCAGAAAGGATTTGACCAAACGGTGGTCTATGGAAAGGATGCAGATTTCAGCAGTATTATCAGCATGGCCAAGCGCTATCCGATGATGAGTGATCATCAGGTTATCGTGGTCAAGGAAGCACAGAACCTGAAATGGAAGGATGATGAATTGCTTCAGAAATACCTGGAACAACCTACCCCATCTACTGTGCTCGTATTTGCCCATAAATACAGCAAATTTGATAAGCGCAAGAAGGCGTATAAGCTTTTTGAAAAAGCTGGTGTGGTCTTGGAATCAGCCAAATTGTATGATGATAAAGTAGCGGGATGGATCAATGAACAGTTAACTGCTGCTAACCGAAAGATACATCCACAGGCTGCAGCCATGATGGCGGAATATTTGGGAACCGATCTTTCTAAGGTGGCAAATGAGATCGAGAAATTGATGCTGAATGTTCCTGCAGATCGAGAGATTGGAGCAGCGGATATTGAACGCAATATCGGTATAAGTAAGGACTTCAATTCCTTTGAACTGAATACCGCCTTAGCAAAACGGAATTCGTTCAAAGCATTTCAGATCGTGGAATATTTTGCGGCCAATCCGAAGTCAAACCCGATGCCGGTGGTGATCGGAACATTGGGAACCTACTTTACCAAAATATTGAAATACCATTATCTTCCGGAAAAAAACTCTGCAGCAGCAGCAAAGGCATTAGGAGTTCATCCTTTCTTTGTGAAGGAATATGAACTGGCAGCGCGAAATTTTAATCGCAGAAAGACTTTTGAGATTATCCATCTGATCAAGGAATTTGATCTGAAATCTAAGGGTATGCATGTAGGGCCATTGACCAATAGCGGAGATCTGTTGTCGGAATTGATCTTTAAGATCTTGAACTAAAACCAAACTTGAAGTAAAACCAAATTTATTAATACAGAATATATTTTTATGCGTCATTTAATTCTTACTATCCTATTATTTTTCTTTGTTCATTTTACGTTTGCACAATCTTCTGGATATACGATTTTCCAGGGTGGGGCAAATTTAGGATTTGCCAATGAGGGTTATAAAGGAGCATTCAACGGATATCACCTCCATTTTATTTTCGGAAAGAATTTCAATGAAAGAGCTTATGTGGGATTGGGGATTGGTAACGAGAAATTTCAAGGAGATTACCAGACAAATGATCCACATGAGGCGAATCAGAAAGTTTATAAATATGAATTCAATACCTTTCCGATATTTATAGATGGCCGCTTGCCGATCGGAAGTTTTAATGATGTTTCGAGGATCGGTTTGATGGCTAATGCAGGATATGCACCAGCCATTGGCCCTGCATATGATAAAGGTGCGCTTTTTAAAGCGGGCTTCTTTTATTTGCACGATGGGTATTCCAGAACGAAATTTACAGCAGCGTTGACTTATGGGTATCAGCAGTTGACTAAGAATATTTTTAACAAGGATTTTCAACACCAGAGTTTTCATATTACGGTGGGGTTGATGTTGAAGTAAGATTCTCGGCCTTGGATGCCACTTCCTCGTAATTGCGAGGAGTTCATACCGTCATTGCGAGGAGGCACGACGAAGCAATCTTTGAACTTTGTCATCCTGAGAATTAAAAATTTGAACTAAATTTATCGGAAGGTGATGACATTTAGTAACTTAGTTCATTGACCATTCTGCAGTTTGACCGGACTATCGTATAGTGCATCTTGCCTGTCCCTGAGCTTGGTTCCATAGATTGAGGCATTGGAGTTTGGTACATCTTTTAGATTGTCCGTATGGTAGCCTGCCGTTTATTTTTCCTCTATGGGCTTAATGGTTTCACATTTTAATTGATGTGCCATGAAAATCATTCACGATCATGCTGCGGAGATCGATATCGGTTCACGCAGAATCTTCATCTCCGTCCAGGGGCAGGAGGTCGTTTCCTTCGCCACTTTTACCCGTAACTTTCGCGAAGCCCTGGACTATCTGCTCTCCCATGGTGTGGACACCGTTGCGATGGAGGCCACGGGTTCCTATTGGTTCATCCTTTACGATATCCTCCACGCCGGAGGGCTTGACGTCTGGCTGGTCGACGGTCGCCAGACCAAACAGGTCCCCGGACGGAAGACCGATGTAAAGGACTGCCAATGGATCCAGCAGCTGCACAGCTATGGACTGCTGAACC
>NZ_PEAZ01000087.1:0-16508 GCF_002734245.1 Sphingobacterium sp. 1.A.4 | reverse complement strand
CAGAAATGTCAAAATAATCCTTTGAACAATCAATACCTGTTACCATATTTGTATATCATATTTGTGGATTACAGCAGCTCTTATCATAACTTATCAATCGTAAAAACAGGCTCCTGGCCTAATGAACTGTCCAAGTTTATGATAGGAATAAGAGAGGGGGATTAACATTGCGAAGGGTCTCTCAAGGACCAATGACGATTAAAAATCTTACTCCCTCTCTCGCTGTATCCTAAATGAAATACAAAATTATATTCTGTCTCTTTAATTCCTATAACTTACTTACAAACTTACGATGACGCAAGGCGGCGCAATGACGGGAAGATCCCCGCTATGACGCAGGGCCGCCCAATGACGGTCACATTAATTCAAAACCATTATCTCAAAACCTTCCTCAACAACTCCCTATAAGCCTTAGCGATCTTCTCCATCCCAATATCATTCGGATGTGCATAATCAACCGTATTATCAATATCCAGCCCAATATCCTCACTACTCAACCAATACAAATTCTTCACCCCCTTTTTCTTCAACCCTTCTATCGTCTCTCTACCAATTCTCGAGCTCTCCTTAAAATTATCATTGGGTTTCCCATTCAAAACACCTGGCACCTCGCTCGAACTATGGTCCGCCATAATGATCGGCGTATTCGGATGATCTTTCCGCAAAAACTCCACGGCATGCTCAATCAAAGCCTTTAACTTCGCCGCATCCCTATCCTTCGTCAATCCCAAATTCGGAATACAATCCAAAATATAAACCGATGCATCCACCTTATTGATCAGATCAAGAATAGGTTGCTCCAACCTTCCATTCCCTGAAAAAGCCAGATTGATCACTTCCTGCTCAAAATTCCTTCCCAATATATTCGTCCAACCCAATCCCGGTCTGGTTGCACAAGCACCTTGCGCAATACTGGTCCCATAAACCACAATAGGCTTACCCTCCGATTTCAAAAAAGAAATCGGCTCTGCACTTGAAGTTCCAATTTCCATCCATTCCACCTTATTGTACATCGGCAGATACAATCGATACTGATAACTAGGATGCGAACCTACGTTCTTAAAAGTATAAGTAATCGTATCCTTGAAACTATAGCCACCATGCGCCCATTTCCAGGCATTATCCTGGGGATCCTTCGCATACAAATCCAATCCACTCACCCCAGTACTCGGCATATGCGGCATGTTCAATGCTCCCTTTACCTGATACTTCACCGTAATCTCTTCCGCAGCAGTTTTAAAATCAATATAAACTCCCGCAGATTGATTGCCTAAATTCCATACCGGTTCTCTTACCGACTCCTTCAAAGCCAAAGGCAGACGTGCAAATCCATCCGATTCCAATACTTCCTTCGATCTCCCCTGTATCACCTTTTCGCTCAATGGATTTCTCCAGGTCAGCTCTTGCGCCTGAAGCATAAAAATCCCCATACAAAAAAGAGAGCTTAATAGGCTCTCTTTCATAAACTTGAATTTCTTCAACATTACAATACTTTTACGGTTACATTTTTCAACCAGATATCATCGCCATGATCTTGGAATCCGATCACACCTGATTTCGTTTTGCCACCTACATTATTTAACAATTCGAACGCCAATGGCCATTTTGCCTGCGAAAACTTACTCGCTTGCAACAATGCTGTCCATTCTGGAGTCCATAACGTATATTCAACGACCTTCTCGTCATTTTGAAAATGTGTTACTTTTCCTTTGTTCACTACAATTTTCGCTCGGTTCCATTCGCCCGCAGGGAATGAATTCTGAGGTTTTGCAGGGATCATATCGTATAAGGAAGCCGATTTACGGTTGCCATCAACCCCCTGCTTCGCATCAGGATGGTTTTGGTTATCCAACAATTGGTATTCCGGACTCGATACATAGATTGGTTGTCCTTTCACTTCTTTTGCTAGGAAAAAAACGCCCGAGTTTCCAGCATGAGAAATTTTCCATTCAAATTCCAATTCGAAGTTTTTAAAGTCGTGGGCAAAGATAATATCTCCACCTTCAGCCTTATCAACCCCTTTTGGAGTTTTCGAGAATTTTAAGGTACCATCCTCAATACCCCATTTATTAGGGACATGATTCTTGTTGTAACCTCTCCAGCCATTTAAAGAAGATCCATCAAACAAAACATAAGCACCTGCGGAGTTCTTTTTGAAATCCTTGATGTTTACTTTTGGAAGATTCTCTAATTCATACGCTGGTCCTGTTTGGTTTGTTACTGTTGAACTTTTGCTTGCACAGGCAGCAAAGGTAAGCCCAATTGCGCCTATCAAAATGAACACAAAGTTTCTCTTCATAGTTATAGTTGATTTATTTGAAGGACTAAATTTAATTAAACAAATCGTAAAAACAAGAATTAAAATTGTTGTCCGCCCATATCATCCATATCCCCATTTTCTTCACGCTTCTTTTTGCTCATGTCCTGAATTCCGAAACGGTAGGAGAAAGATAGGGTGAACATTCTACGCATCCAACGGTGTGAAAAGTTGATTTTTTTATCCGGAAGGTAGTTCTCCATTTCAAAACGACGGCTGTTGAACACGTCCCTTACATTGAACATGATATTCGCTTTGTTGTTGAATAGATCCTTGCGTAATGCCACATCAACGCCAGTCATTGGCTTCATTTCTCCCTGAAGGGTTTTCATTCCACTACGATAATCTCCACGCACCTGAGCCGAGAATGTCGGTGTGAATTTCACATTGGTCGTCAGGTTACCATGGTAGTTGAAACTAGAGGACGAACGAACATCAAATCCTGATTTCGGCTCTATATTCATGTAGAATAAGTTGGCATTGGCCGTAAGATCCCACCATTTGAATACATTGATCTTGGAGATCAACTCGAATCCCATGGAATTATTGTTCGCCACATTTTCCCATTTCGAATAGGTGATGTTACTACGATCACCAACAATGTCCTGGATCAAGGAATCTGGATAGATGAAAGGTTGGAACATATCGTTTACTCGACGGTAATAGGCCGATGAAACAAAGTTCCAGTTATCATAGAATTTAGAGAAACTCAATTCTACCGCATGGATATCCTGTGGCATTAGATTCGGGTTACCTTGGCGATAGTTCTGCTCATCAGAGATATCCAAGAAAGGGTTCACTTGCCAGCCACGAGGACGCTCTACCCTACGGGTATAGCTCAATTGTACTTTATCGCTGTTTCCTTCACCCACATCATAACTCAAGAACAAGCTTGGGTAAAGACGGAAGTAATCCAGCTTCCCATCAGTAGCTCGTTGATTTTCTGGAATAGATGGATCCAAAGAATAATAGGTAGAGTTTAAATAGGCCTGTTCTGCCCTTAAACCGATCTGTGCACCAAATTTGGAGGTTAATTTCTTTTGATAATTGGCATATAATGCATGAACGGTACTGTTCATGTCAAAATCATTGCTTACGTTATAGTCCGGCAGGAAGCTATTGCTCAAGGTATCCATCAACTCCGAATACTGGTGATCCTGAGAAGTACGGATAATCGAACGGTAACCAGCTTCCAGTTTATGGTCTTCAGCAAATGGCAATGTATAATCCAATTGGAAGTTCCAGTTCTGTCCTCTTTCGGAGGTGGTATTCTGGCGGACCAGGTCTTTTCTATTGCTGGCATATGTCTGATGGAAATCGTTCGTACCATCCTCCTCATCATTACCAAAGGATATATTTGCCAACAATTCCTCGCCCTCACGTTTAAATTCCTGTTTGAAATCAAACATCAAGTCTACACCAAAATCCTTTTCTGCCTGTGCAGATTTACGGAAACTGCTGGAACCATAGTCTGGAATATTCCAGTAGGTATAATTAATATCTTGTGTCCTATCGTTATCACGGAAACTCAGGTTTCCTGCTAAACTTAAGGTTGTTTTATCCGACGCATAATAATCCGTCCCTAAACGTACGGTATGATTATAGCCCAATCGCTTACTTTCATCCGTTGAATAGGTCCTCGGACTTGCATCTGTGATCTGTCCGTTGATATAATCGGTGTTATCGGTATATCCTCCTCCGACCATGTTTCTACGGCTAAAATTATAGCTTCCGAAATAATTTACTTTTCCAGGTCTGTAATTCAGGGTAAGACCCGCATTGGCATTCTCGTAGGAACCAATGGAAGCATTAACCGAACCGTTCAAACCTGTGCGGATATTTTTCTTTAGGATGATGTTTACAATTCCGGATTGCCCTTCCGCATCGTGTTTCGCAGATGGGTTCGTCATGATCTCTACCTTGGAGATCGCATCTGCAGGTAAAGATTGCAAGAAGGCATTGATATCAGAACCGGCCATGGCAGATTCCTTACCATCCACCAGGATACGAACATTGGATGAGCCTCTTAAACTGATGGATCCATCGGATTGCACCTGTAAAGTAGGCACATTGCCCAATAGATCTTGTGCAGAACCTCCTACACTGACCATACTCTGGGAAACATCAAACACTTTTTTATCAATTCCGATCTGTAGATCGGGTGTCCTTCCCTGTACAACGACTTCGGAGATCAATTCACCTTGTTCTTGTAGAGATATCTTACCCAAGTTGATATCTTCATTGGCTTTTACCACGAAGTTCTCACGGGTATAGGTCTGGTAACCTTGGAAGGTAATCTGCAGATGATAGGTCCCTGGATCGACCTGTTGGATACTGAATCTACCGTTTTCGCCAGCTTGTTGTCCACGGATATAAGCACGATTTACGGTGGATAATAAGCTTACGCTTGCCCCAACCGCCGGACTTACACTATCCTGTTTGACTACAGAACCCTGGATGGTAACTTGTTGTGCGAATAAGATTACGGGAAACAAAAAAAGGATCGAAATAGAAAGTTTTCTAAATAGCATATAGATGTAACGTTGTGATTTACATCCGCAAAAATGCATATTATAATATGAACCAAGCCTATCGTAACTGCATTATTACGCTGCTTTCTATACAATATTACGCTGTTTTCTATTCAATCGACACAGTCAATCCTTCAGATTTAAGGACTTTTCGGTAAACTTCCATCTCGGTGTAGGAACCTTCAAGGATGGCACATTTTCCTTTGGTATGAACGGTCCAGGCAATCCGGGCACTTTCCTCTTCAGAGTACTGCAAATAATGCATCAGACAATAAATGACATGGTCAAAAGTATTGATGTCATCGTTCCAAAGGATCAGTTTATTGGATTCCTTGGTTCCGGCCAATATCTCTTCTAGAGTAAATGTTTCCTGTTCAACCTCTACGCTCATAAGGCAAAAATAGCTTATTTTTCAAATAATTCTTTATTTTAGCTGAATTGTTTACTTAAAATAACCCTATGTTTCAGTCAAAGATTGCTGGTTTGGGATACTACGTCCCAAAAAACGTATATACAAATAATGATCTCACTAGATTTATGGAAACTAGTGATGAGTGGATCCAAGAGCGTACCGGGATAAAGGAACGCCGTTATGCGGATCGTATTGGTGAAACAACGACCAGCATGGCTGTGGAAGCCTCCAAGATTGCCATTGAACGTGCGAATACTACAGCAGAAGAGATCGATTTCGTGATTTTTGCGACCTTATCACCGGATTATTACTTTCCGGGATGTGGGGTGTTGTTGCAACGGGAAATGGGGATGAAAGAAATTGGCGCTTTGGATGTTAGGAATCAATGTTCGGGTTTTGTCTATGCTCTTTCTATCGCCGATCAGTTCATTAAAACCGGAATGTATAAGAACATCCTGGTTGTAGGATCGGAGAAACATTCCTTTGCGTTGGATTTCTCGACACGAGGAAGAGCCGTTTCGGTCATCTTTGGTGATGGTGCCGGTGCTGTGGTGCTACAGCCAACAACGGAGGAAGGGAAAGGAATTTTGAGTACCCACCTGCATTCGGATGGTGCTGATGCCGAGAAATTGGCGATGTACTTTCCAGGAGCATCCGCAGGTTATTATTTGGAGGAGATGCCGAAATGGCCGGATGTGGAGCTGGGAGAAATGTTGATGACCAAAGAGATGTTGGAGGATGGATCTGCATTTCCATATATGGATGGACAGGCAGTTTTCAAAAAGGCGGTAGTGAAGTTTCCAGAGGTGATTGGCGAGGCTTTGGCAAAGAATAATTTGAAATCTACGGATATTGATATGTTGATCCCGCATCAGGCGAATCTGCGGATCTCGCAATTTGTACAGAAGACGTTGGGATTGGGAGATGATCAGGTTTTTAATAATATCCAAAAATATGGTAATACGACGGCAGCATCTGTGCCGATTGCATTATGTGAAGCCTGGGAACAAGGAAAAATAAAGGATGGGGATTTGGTTTGTTTAGCAGCCTTTGGCGCTGGCTTTACTTGGGGATCGGCGTTGATTCGCTGGTAAGGTTTCTCGACGAACCATCGTCATTGCGAGGAGGCACGACGAAGCAATCTTTTCATCGTCATTGCGAGGAGGCACAACGAAGCAAAATTTTCTTCGTCATTGCGAGGAGGCACAACGAAGCAATCTTTACACATATCGGAAGATTGCTTCGTTGTGCCTCCTCGCAATGACGGGTAAAGTTCCCCCTACTTCCCTCTCCCCCTCTTAAACCCAGAGCCAAAAATCACATCCCAAATCATCGAACTCACACCAAATCCCCTATCCGGTTCTGCATAATGATGCAACATATGATGATCTTTGATCTTCTTAAACAACCCCGATTTAAAATTCGCATGGTGCATTGCATAATGGCACTCATCATATATCAAATACCCCATCAAAAAACCACCAAAAAATGCTCCCAAAGTATACTCCCCAAAAAATAAACTGAAAAGAAAATAAATAATCGCAGCCATTGGAATACTTGCCGACAATGGCATTACCAACCTCAACCTATCCTTCGGAAAATCGTGATGCACACCATGAAAGATAAAATGTATCCGTTGTCCCCATTTAGAACTCGGTTCATAATGAAAAACCCACCTGTGCAGTACATATTCCGCCAAGGTCCAAAAGGCTAATCCAAACAGGTAATACCCGATTACAGTTCCCACAGAAAGATTCCCAGGTCCCAAAGCCCTCCAAACAAAGAACACAATAACCGGGATCCAAAAAATCAAAGGAACCGACCAATGCACTTTGGTCAGGGACTCCAGAAAGTCATTTTTAAACATCCGACTGGACTCTGTAGAATTGGATACATATAATTTCTTGGCCATAACAACAATAAATAAATCTAAAAAAAGCCGGTCTATCTCATTGAACCAACTAAAAAAGAATTCGTTTGCTTTTGAGTTAAAAACAAAAATAGCCAATATGCCTAGAAATAAAAGAAAAAACTATTTTTTTGACAAAAGAAGGATAATGGTCAGAAATTGAGAAGAGGAGAGAATATCGGAAATGCATTTGCTGCATATCTGAAATAAAAAAAGCCATGAATAAATCATGGCTTTTCCTTATAGAATTTAATTATTTTATTATCCGTTGGATAGCGCTGCAGCACCGGAAACAATCTCTGTTAACTCGGTTGTAATAGCAGCCTGACGTGCTTGGTTGTACGACAATTTCAATTGACGCAATAAATCACCCGCATTCTCAGTCGCTTTATCCATTGCAGTCATACGCGCACCATGTTCCGAAGCATTCGAATCCAATACTGCTTTGTACAACTGGATCTTGATCGCTTTTGGAATAAGCTCTTCAATGATCTTTTCTTTCGATGGCTCGATGATATAATCCAATTCAGCTACATCTTCATTTTTCTCTTCTGGCAATAGAGGTAAGATTTGCTCGGAAGTCAAAATCTGAACAGCAGCATTACGGAATTGGTTATAAACCACCTCAACACGGTCAATATTTCCTTCTTTGAACTGCTCCATGGCATATTCAGTAACCTTAGAAACATTTTCAAAATCTAGATTATTGAAAAGTTCATTATGGTTACCTATAACATTGAAGCTACGTCTAGTGAAGAAATCATGACCTCTTTTACCGATAGCAATAATGCTCACATCACCTCTGGCAAATTGATCTGCATACTTATTCGCGATCAAGTTGTTTGCCGTTTTGATAGCATTCGCATTAAAAGCCCCCGCCAATCCCCTATTGGAAGTCACTACGATGATCAACACCTTCGTAGGGATACGATCTTGGGTAAAAGGCGAGTTATTGCCCTCTACAGATGCTGAAACTTGCGCTAAAATCTCTCTCAATTTAGTCGCATAAGGACGCAATTGAACGATTGCATTCGTCGCACGTTTCAACTTCGCTGCAGATACCATTTTCATCGCTTTGGTAATCTGTTGCGTAGAGGATACGGAGGTAATCCGGTTTCTAACTTCTTTTAAATTTGCCATATATGTTTTATAGTAGATGTTAGATATTAGACGGTAGATATTAGATGTAAGGTCTCTTATCTATAATCTAACATCTATTATCTATCATCTATTATCTAAATCCCACTTAAGGACTAATTAATATTTAGATGCTAATTCCTTAGCTACTTTTTCTAATACGTCGGTTAACTCATCAGAGAACTTACCAGCTTTCAATGCTGACAATACTTCTGGATGACGTTGCTCTAATTGCGTCAAGTATTCGTTTTCGAATTCTCTTACTTTAGCAACTGGAACATTACGTAATAAACCTTTTGTACCTGCGTAGATGATCGCTACTTGCTTCTCTACAGATACTGGCGAATATTGACCTTGTTTAAGGATCTCCACGTTACGGATACCTTTATCTAATACTGCTTTTGTAGCCGCATCTAAGTCTGAACCGAATTTAGCAAAAGCTTCCAATTCACGGAACTGTGCTTGATCCAATTTCAAGGTACCAGCAACTTTCTTCATTGATTTGATCTGCGCGTTACCACCTACACGTGATACCGAGATACCTACGTTGATCGCTGGACGGATACCTGCGTTGAACAAGTTCGATTCCAAGAAGATCTGACCGTCAGTAATGGAAATTACGTTGGTAGGGATATAAGCAGATACGTCACCCGCTTGAGTTTCGATGATCGGAAGTGCTGTTAATGAACCACCACCTTTAACCAAGTGCTTGATAGACTCAGGAAGGTCGTTCATGTTACGTGCGATATCATCAGAAGTGTTGATCTTCGCAGCACGCTCCAATAAACGGGAGTGAAGGTAGAATACGTCTCCTGGGTATGCCTCACGGCCTGGAGGACGTTTCAATAATAAAGACACCTCACGGTATGCTACCGCTTGTTTTGACAAGTCATCATAAACGATCAATGCAGGACGTCCTGTATCACGGAAGTACTCTCCGATAGCAGCACCCGCCATTGGCGCGTAGAATTGCATTGGTGCAGGATCCGCAGCAGAAGCAGAAACAACTACCGTGTAAGGTAATGCGCCTCTTTCTTCCAACACGCGAACGATGTTAGCTACAGTAGAGTTCTTCTGACCTACAGCAACATATATACAGAATACAGGTTGACCTGCATCGTAAAATTCTTTTTGGTTAAGGATCGTGTCGATACAAACAGCTGTTTTACCTGTCTGACGGTCACCGATCACTAGCTCACGCTGTCCACGACCTACAGGGATCATCGCGTCGATCGCTTTGATACCAGTCTGTAATGGCTCAGTTACTGGCTGACGATAGATTACTCCAGGAGCTTTACGTTCAATCGGCATCTCGTAAGTATCACCAGCGATAGGTCCTTTACCATCGATTGGCTGACCTAAAGTGTTTACCACGCGGCCCAACATACCTTCACCTACTTTAATAGATGCGATACGGTTAGTACGTTTGATGGTGTCTCCTTCTTTGATGGAATCTGAAGAACCCAAAAGTACAACACCCACGTTGTCTTCTTCTAAGTTCATCACAATACCTTGTAATCCGTTAGGGAACTCAACCAACTCTCCTGATTGAACTTTTGTTAAGCCGTAAATACGAGCGATACCATCACCTACTTGAAGGACAGTACCTACTTCTTCTAATTCGGCCGCTGACTTAAAGCCTGACAATTGCTCTCTAAGAATTGCCGAAACTTCATCTGGTCTTACCTCTATCATTGTTAAATTCGTATAAGGGGTTTTTTATTCTATTTTATCTTTAAGCTATTCCTTAGGTTATACACCAAGATTAGCAAAATGTCTTTCTAACTTATTCAATTTACCTTGAATACTTTCATCCAATTGTCTGTCGCCAACCTTCACGATGAAACCACCGATCAACGATTCGTCAACTTTATTGGTCAATACAACCTGTGCATTGATCTGCTCACCGATAGCCTTTTTCAACTCTTCGATATTGGCATCAGAAAGTTTGGCAGCCGAGATCACCTCAGCCTTCACAATTCCTTTTACCTCGTTGTATTCACGGATAAACTCTTGAGCCGTTGCATAGATCAATTCCGCACGACCTTTTTTGGCCATGATATTGAAAAATCCAATGATCTCCGGCTTTACTTTATCTGCAAAAAGTGCGTTCAATACCGCTACTTTTTTATCTGTTTTGATGATTGGGTTGTTCAAAACCGCTTGTAGTTCCGTGCTTGTCTTGATCACAGAAACCACACTGTCCATATCGGTCTTCACCTCGTCCAAGTTGTTGTGCTCTTGGGCAAGATCGATAAGGGACTTGGCGTATCTTGAAGCTACTTTAAAAACTGACATAGTTTAATTTTAATCTGTTAACCAATTAGTTTAATTTAACATCTTTCAACAAATCAGAAACTAAAGCTTCTTGTTTGTTTTGGTCTTCAAATTCTTTGGTCAATACTTTGCGAGCGATCTCTAAAGACAAAGTAGACACTTGGTTTTTAACCTCTGCCAATGCTTTAAGCTTTTGATCTTCGATTTCACGTTTTGCATTTTCGATCATCTTAGCACCTTCTACTTGAGAAGCAGCTTTAGCATCTGCAATCAATTTATCGCTTAATTGCTTCGCCTCTTTCAAAATGATATCACGCTCTTCACGTGCTTCTTTCAGTAACTGTTCGTTTTCATTCGTCAAACGAGCCATTTCCAATTTTGCTTTTTCCGCAGAAGCCAATGCATCAGCAATGCCCTTTTCACGGTCTTCTAAAGCGTCTACAATCGGTCTCCAAGCAAACTTACCTAATAATACGATTACGATTAATAGGATGATGGTTTGCCAAAAAACCAACCCTAATGAAAAATCTTGAATTAAAGCGTCCATTTATTTTCGATATAAGTATATGTATATTTTATAATTTTTTGTCTTTGATAAACATAACTTGCAACCAACCGTTGCAAGTTACGTCTATTGTTTTTTTGATAAGCCTGAGCTTATTTACCTAAGATTAAAGCACCAAATGCTAAACCTTCTACTAGGGCTCCGATGATGATCATCGCAGTTTGGATTTTAGATGCTGCTTCTGGTTGACGAGCGATAGCTTCCATTGCTGAACCACCGATTTTACCTAAACCTAAACCAGCTCCGATAACGATCAAACCTGCTCCTACTAAATTTGGAATCATAACAATTTTATATTTAAAAATTTAACAAAAAATTCGAATTAATGATGCGCGTGCTCTTCTACCGCCATACCAATAAATAGGGATGACAACATGGTAAAGATAAACGCCTGTAAAAATGCAACCAAAAGCTCCAAGAAGAACAATACCAAGGTCAATAACATCGATACACCGATACTACCACCAACGGTCAATTCTTGCTGAAACAAATAGACGATGGCAATCAAACCAAATACTACCGAGTGACCTGCAGTGATGTTCGCAAATAAACGAAGCATCAAGGAGAATGGTTTGGTCAACATACCCAACACCTCAATTGGTGCTAAGATAAATTTGAAAGGAACTGGAACACCTGGCATCCAGAAAATATGTTTCCAGTAATCTTTGTTTGCTTTGAATGTGGTAATAAAGAAAGTAAACAAAGCCAAAACCAAGGTTACTGTGATATTACCTGTTACGTTGAACCCTAGTGGGGTCAATCCCAAAATGTTCAACAAGAAGATCAAGAAAAATACCGATAACAAGTATGGCATGAATTCTTTATAACGGTGGCCGATATTTGGAACCGCCATTTCATCACGTACGTAAAGCACCAAAGGCTCTAAAACACGTCCTACTCCTTTTGGAATAGCATTAGCGCCATTTTTATAGGTTTTCGCTAAGCTCATGAAGCCTATGAAAAGTAACAAAGCCGCCAACATTAAACCTACCACGTTTTTAGTGATGGAGAAATCCAATGGTTTCGCATTGGTAGGATGCTGGTGGTCATCATAAGTGATGGTACCTGCCGCGTCGGTTTTGTAGATTTTGCTGTGGTATAATTTGTAATAATTACCGTCATTTTCCACTACTTTTTTCCCATGGTCAAATTCTGCAGCAGAGAAGATCTTCAATCCATTATCGATTAAGATAACTGGCAATGGGAATCCATAACTGTGACCAGTTTTGGAATTGGTAGCGAAGTTAAAGTAATAATCGTCCTTTAAGTGGTGTTGGATGTGAGCATTGATCTCTTCTGGAGAGGATACTTCCCCTGTTGAAGGTGCGACCTCAGCAGCTGATCTGAATGGGTTTGCAGTGAATAAAATCACCGTCAATAATAAAAGTACTTTCTTAAGACTCACCATTTTAAATAATGTTGAATTATGACAAATTTTGCGCAAAATTACAATTTTATTTTGCATTAGTCCACAAATGTTTAAACTTTTTGAAAATTTACTTTTTAGGCTCTGGTTCATGCTGATTTACAAGGTAATACGCAACGAAGGCATCATACCCTAAATAAATGAAAAACACCACCATAAAATTGAGTTCGATAAAATCGTTCTCCAACAAGTTTATACCCTCTTGGATATAAAAATAACTGGCCGCAGCCTTGATCGTCATCCCGATCAAAAAAGCAAATCCAGTTTGGGTCGGCATCGAGTAATCCACCCCTACATAAACCATTGCCATCACCAAAGAAGCAATCGCGCAGAAAGCATACATGCCCAACAGACTATATCCACTCCCGATCCACCAATGATCGAGATCGTTATACTGTAAAACAGCGTAATGGATACCAAAACTGATCCCAGTAACGGCAATTAAAACGAGTATTAACAAAAGGAATTTATTCATCTTTATTGATATAGTTTACTTGTCTAATCATTTGGTACATGGATGCCAACACCCCCACGATCGTCAACCCCTTCATCCACCATTCCCCTTCGACCTCAAACTTGCGGTCCAAAAGGGTCCCGATCCAATAAAAAAGGTAAATTGTCGCCCCTATCTGAAAGGGCATGGATGTAAAAACGATCCATTTATTTACTTTTTTCGATTTCGGTTTTTCGTTTTCCAAGGGTATGATGTCGTTAGCTTATCCCGCAAATATAATTAAATAACATGAGGATTAGCATCCTGCTCCTTGCTAATTTCAAGATGCTTTTGGGCAACCTTAATGGCAGGATAATCCACTTTTAGATCCATCAATTGACGGATTTCGCTGGAGGAAGCATCGGGGTGTTTCTCCAAAACCGCAATTATTTCCTGTAGGGTCTGTTCATCCAAGAGATCGGTGGCTTCTACATCCTGACCAATAAAATGGATCAGATGCCCATAGATGGTCCCCGCCACCATGTTTCTTTTTTCTGCAATTTCTTCGATATCCATGCCCTCCAGGTACATATCCAAAGAAATCTGTTTCGTGTCTTTTTCCTTTTCATCATCCCCACTCTTCAGTTGGTCGTCCTTTGGTCGTTCCCAATTCAACAGCTCTTCCGAAAGGTCGGCATCCGATTTGGTCAATTCTTCCGCTATGGTCTGACTATGTTTCAGTTGCTCAAACTTCCGCTTGAAATCCAACAATAATTCCTTCAGGGAACTGATATATTTTTTCGTACGCTTTTTTACTTTCCATTCATCGATATGTTTCTCCAAAGGTTCCAAACAGTCCTTCTGAAAATTAGGGATGAACCAATTGACCGCAGCTTTGGATCTTTCACAGATTTTCTCATAATCAGTATCCTCCTTTTGGGCCAACAACTGATACAATTGGGTAATGAACTTATTGGCAACCTGCTCTTGGCCCTTCACTTTATCCAACATCTGCTTCAGCAGCTCCAAAGCTTCCTCTTTCTGTTCGATTTTTTTCCCTTCCAGGTCTTCTACCAAGAGGTTCAGGGATTCGCTCAGGCTGTTCCATCGAAAGCTATGCAATAAGATCTGCCCCAGGTATCGGCGGCGGCTTTCCTGCAGAATTGGCGCCAAATCACCAATGGCTTCCATTTGGTTCATGAAATTCACCACCTGAAAATCGGTACGGATGGCATGGCTAGGGATCTTTGAACGCAGCACCAAACCTTCCAGTCCGGTCAAACGGCTGAGCGCCACATAAACCTGCCCCGCTGCAAAGGAAGTTCCAGCATCGATAATAGCCTTTTCAAAAGTAAGACCCTGGCTTTTGTGGATGGTGATCGCCCAGGCCAATCGTAAGGGAAATTGCGAAAAGGTACCTAGCACCTCCTCTTCTATCTTATCTTCCCCTTTATTGTAGGAATAGCGGATGTTCTCCCAGGTCTCCCGTTTCACTTCCACATCCTCCTCCCCATTCGGAAAGGTCACTATCACTTTATGTTTATCAATATTGATCTCTTTAACGGTTCCAATTTTACCATTGTAGTACCTTCTATCCTCACCCACATCATTCTTGATGAACATCACCTGCGCTCCTTCCCGAAGGCTCAACATCTCATCCACCGGATACATACTGTTCTGAAAATCATCCGTAATGATGGATTTGATCTGATAGAGTTTAGAATCCAAACTATCCAACTGCTCCTGGTTGATCTTATCCGCCAAGCGGTTGTGTGAGGTCAACGTGATATACTGTTCATCCTTTGGCGCAACAAAGTCTTCTTTATAATGGCTGTTCAGGTCTTCCAGATCATCATTCGTCGTCTGGTTGTTCCTGATTTTATTCAATATACCGATAAAACGGTCGTCCTGCTGCCTGTAAATCTTTTTCAATTCGATCAAGATAGGCGGCTGTTGCTTGAAAACCTTGGCCTCAAAGAAAAACGGGCTTTTGTAGTAATTCCGAAGTACCTGCCATTCCCGATCCTGTACCACGGGAGGCAACTGGTAGAGATCCCCGATGAACAAGAGCTGCACACCACCAAATGGTCGCATATCCCTTCGAACACTCTTCAGAATGACATCAATGGCATCCAAGGTATCCGCACGGACCATGGAAACCTCATCGATGACGAGTAATTCCAACTCCTGAAGGATAGCCCTTCTGTTCTTGGTCAGTTTGATGGTACTGAAAAGCCGATGTTTATTATAGATGTTTTGGTCCTGATCGCCCCATTGAATCGGATAATCTTCGATAAAGGTGCCGAAAGGCAACCAGAATAGCGCATGCAATGTCGTTCCACCGGCATTCATCGCCGCCACACCAGTAGGTGCGGTGATCGCCATTTTCTTATAACTATTCTCCCGGATATACTTCAGGAAAGTAGTCTTTCCAGTTCCTGCCTTTCCAGTCAGGAAGATAGGCTGTTGGGTCTGGTTTACAAAGGCTACGGCTTGTGCGAATATATCGTTTTGATGATCTAATGGTAATGACATAAGGCTTCTTCTAGAATTACAAATATACGGTAAATAGGCTTATTCAATTGGTTCAGCCCTTGTTTTAATACAAAAGTTATATTATCTTCACGAAAGAAAACTTAATAACCATGACATATATTGATAAGAGCGATTTATTCCAGGAAATTGAAACAAAGTTGACTGATAAAGGCTTCAAGATTGAAAGCATCGATCAGAACAGACCCTGGGGCGGATTTTTTGTGATCAATGAGGAGCAAGCGCAGGAGTTTGCGAACGCCTACTTTGAAGGGTTGGATGTGCAGGATTTGAAGATATCCGGGAAGTTAAGCCCAAAAGTATTGGTGGTTGGTCCTAACAAGCGTTTATCATGGCAGTACCACCATCGCAGAGCGGAAATCTGGAGAGTAATCCGTGGTGAGGTGGGTGTTGTAACAAGCCCTGATGATGAAGAACACGAATTGAAGATCTTGAAAGAAGGCGATACTATTCGTTTGAGCCAAGGAGAGAGACACCGTTTGGTAGGAATGGGAAATTATGGTGTGGTGGCTGAGATTTGGCAACATACCGATGGATCTAATCCTTCTGATGAAAGTGATATCGTAAGGGTTCAGGACGATTTCGGAAGATAGGTTTCGAAGGTAACGGAATTAACACCGTCATTGCGGACAACTAACATTGCGAGCCCTACCGTCATCGTAAGTTTGTAGGGAAGTTATAGGAATTAAAGAAACAGAATATAATTTTGTATTTCATTTAGGATACAGCGAGAGAGGGAGTAAGATTTTTAATCGTCATTGGTCCTTGAGAGACCCTTCGCAATGTTAATCCCCCTCTCTTATTCCTATCATAAACTTGGACAGTTCATTAGGCCAGGAGCCTGTTTTTACGATTGATAAGTTATGATAAGAGCTGCTGTAATCCACAAAAATGGTATACAAAGATGGTAACAGGTATTGATTGTTCAAAGGATTATTTTGACATTTC
>NZ_PEAZ01000086.1:0-16771 GCF_002734245.1 Sphingobacterium sp. 1.A.4 | reverse complement strand
CAACAAATGCAGGGACAAAAAGATAGCTTTTACAAAGCTAGGTCTGTGGCACAATCAGGTTGAGAATGCGGGCATTGCTTCCTTTGAGAGCGTGGCAAGATCCATTGCAGCACATCACCAATATATACTACACTACTTCGATAACAGAAGCACCAATGCCTCGGCAGAATCTTTCAATGCAAAACTCAAAGCTTTTAGGAGTGTCTTTCGTGGCGTAAGGGACACAACATTCTTCCTGTACAGAGTGATGAAATTATATGCTTAAAAATCTTTACCCCCCAAACTTTCGGTATGATCCGGTAGAACTCCAGAAGGCCGGTTCCTCACTCTACAAAAGGTTCAAAATTTTTGAATCTATCAATACTTTTAAGACAGTTAGATCCAGAAGAAATCAGATTAAGGTCGTTTACAATAGTATAAAAGAACTTCTCGAAAATGGGTTTAATCCGTTTACCCAATTCAAATATTCTAAGATCACTGGAAAATATTCAATTTCCCAATGTATTGATGAATATCTTGAGCGCGTTAAACCTGATCTCAAACCAAAATCCTACAAATTATATGATGGAAGGTTGAAACTTTTTAAAGTTTTCCTGGAGGAAAGTAATTTAGGAGATATGGATATTTCCCATCTTACTAAGCAGCATATCTTTGATTTTGTCAAAATCAATCAGCTACAAAGGAAATGGAGCAATAAGACCTATAATCACTACCTTCAGGCCATTAATACATTCCTACAGTACTATATTGATAACTTTGATGGGTATCTCAAAGAAAATGTATGTTCTAAGGTCAAAAAACTCCAGGTACAGAAAAGGGGTAATAGGCCATTTAGAAATAACACCTTCAAAAATGTTCTGGATTGGCTAAAGGAAAAGGATTGGTTTATGTACCAATTCTGCAGGTTCATTTATTATTCTTGTATGAGACCAGATGCTGAACTGAGATTACTCCAGATCAAACATATTGATCTGATAGGAAGAAAGATCGTAGTGCCTTCAACGAATTCTAAAAGCAAGATTACTCAATATATACCGATTGATGAAGAATTTTTTGGTATTATAAGAGAGATGAATTTAGAAAAATATGACCGAGAATATTTTGTCTTTGGTCTGAATGATGGACCAGCTGAAAAGCCTGTATCAGAGAAATATTTCAGAAAAAGGTTCATGAAGGTGAGAAGATATGTATACATAGATGAACATGTAACTATGTACTCTTTCAAACATACTAGGTGTATACATCTCGTGGAGGATGGTGAGAAACTTCACAATATCATCAAATTAACAAGGCATAAAACCCTAGTTGAACTAATGGATTATTTAAAGGATATGGGGGTTATCCTTGGGGATGAGGTAAAATTAAAGAGTAGGAGTATCTAAGGGTTTTGAATTAAGTCCAATCTTAGAATTGGACATTTAAGATCAAAAAATATATTATCCAAATTAGAGATAAGAAGAAATGAAAGCAAATTAAAAGATCTTAAAAGACAGATGTTTGAATATATTAGGTACGAAGCATTTAAAATAGGGAATTAGTTTAATCATTCTCACAAATATTGTTGGAATCAATTAATTACAATAGAAGTCTTTCCACAAAAATGGGATAAAACTTCAAGGTATCCTTTATGAATTTTTCAGCTTCATCATAAGAATAATGTTCTCTTAGCCAATTTGCATGAATAATTATAAAATCATGCAATTCTTTATCTTCTTTATCCACCATTAAAATTTAATTGGCTTTTATTCAGAAATTCTTCCATTTAAACATTAATCCAATTCCCTATTTGTATTATTTGCAAAAAACCTCTGGCCTGACCAGCAATAATGGAAGCTTGGTAAAAGAAATAAGGCTTCTAAACTTTTTTGATCAATAACAATAGCTTCTTTTTGTCCTTTGGATAATCCTTTAATGTTTCTTTAATAAAGTTTTCAGCTTTTTCTTGAGAGTAATTCTGCTGCAGCCAAATTGCATGTCTCAAAAGAAATTTGTTCAGATCGAATTCGTTATGTTTTTCCATATACAGATGACAAGCATTATAAATATTAATTAGATTTATTTCCCAATACAGGTATTACATTTCCCTACCTTTACCCCCTGCCACCCACAATAGACAAAATATTCCAAGCAATAAACGAGTGCCGTGAGGAAGTGGAAGGCTATGCCCGAAACGAGGACGAAGAAAGTGCACTTCACTGTTTCTATACCCGTTTTGTGGCTAATAAATTGAAGAGTGGGGGAACATCCCGTTTGGATTAATCTTTACTTTTTATTTATCCCAGCTTTAATATCTTCCAATACAAGTTTTAAAATATCTGGGGTATCTTTTAGGAATTTTTCTGCATATTCTATTGCCTCTTTTTCACTTTTCGCTCTTGATAGCCATAGTGCATACTTCGTAACGAATTCTCTTGAATCGAATTCTAAATGATTTCCCATAATTTTTATGTAAACCTAACAAACTAAATGTAAAATGTTTTAAATTATTTTATTTTTTTTTAAAATTAAAACAAATCCATTAACTATATGTTTACCCTATATGAAGATAATTTCAAAAGAGACTATTATATCAACTGCGAAAAATTTATTGTCCGATGGTATTGAAACAAATAGGAAAACCATCACTTTTCCTGTTACATTCAATGGAGAACTATACTATTCTAAAGAGGCGGAAATTATGGAAAATGAAGGTGAAATGTGGACGATGTACACCGTTGATGGCAAACAGTGGTTGATAAGAATTGAAGAAAAAGTATATGATCTGGGAATATATCCGAAAGTTTATACAGGGGATTGATTTAATGACTACCTTACCTAAGTTGCCGGTGTCTCATTCACATTGGTGACCTATTAAGTTCTCTATTACCACATAATCTATGTAAGTACAAAGTTATGTGGCATTCCCTAAGACAGAAAAGGGAATTATTAAATCAACCCTGCAGAATATCGCAGGGTTTTTAAAGGTTTTTTATATTAATGTTAGTGATTTATTGTTCATCCCTGGTCCTATTTACTTTCTCCAAAGTAAATGGATCGGGGATTTTTTTATCTTCATGGTTGGAATACATTTCTTCCCAATTCCTAAAAACCACCAAGCAAGACCTATTAGTATTATTAGGAAACCAATCACCCAACCTATCTTACTATCCAATACCGCCCATACATTAGACTTGCTCTCACTTTCTGCAGACGTCGACGATTCACGCCTATCCATCTGCGCCTGTGTGGCAACTTGCTTGCTCGAAGTATCCTGCTTTTCTTCCTTACGTTCCCGCTCTATATTCTTATGCTCGGTTTCCGTTCCCTTACGACACTTTCAACCTTTGGAAATTTTGCAGGGAATTCTTTTTTTATTTGATTATTTTAACATTTGTTTTTCATTATTCGAGCATTACTTGCTAAGGAGCTCACCATCACAACATGGTGCGCTTTTTTTTTTATGATCATTTTTTTCTATATTTATCATGATAATATAAGTCTCAAGACTTTGGTTAATAATTAGTCAGCAAGCCTGCATCTCCAGATCGTGGGCTTGTGTTTTTTAAATAGTTTTATTACATTTAGATGTTTATAAAGCATTGCCATGTTAGTGAGGTCAATGCTGATAAACCATAGGTATAATTAGTAAAGGGTAGCGCTTTCGGGTGCTGCCCATTATTAATAAGAATTATTAAAACTAACATATTAATAGATCAATCCCCAGCAAAGAGATTTGTTGGGGATTTTTTAAATTTCAATTGAACATACAAAGTTCCTAAAGTTTAAGAATACGGATAATGTAAATATTATCTTTGGTTTTTGTTGACCAGAATTGACCAGGAAATTTATTGCATAGTAGTGGGAATAGGTTTAGTTAAATCATTCTTTTAAATAATATTGCCTTAATAGTTGTTAGATAAAAAAAATGGCCTCAACGAAAGTTGAAGCCAAATAAAAATATTGCAAGAAATCTCTTTAAGCAATACGGACATTGATGGCATTTACACCTTTCTGCCCGCGTTCAACATCATATGTAACATAGTCGTTCTCTCTGATATTGTCCTTAAGACCGGTTGTGTGTACAAACACATCTTGACTACCATCATTTGGTGTAATAAAACCAAATCCTTTGGTATTATTGAAAAATTTTACTTTGCCTTCTTGCATTGTTTTTATTATTAAATTTAAAAAATATTGTTTTGGCCAATAGCCATTTTTTTAGAGCAATAGCTCCAATAATCTTCGTCTACAAAAAAATGATGGGCAAAATTGGGATAAAAGAATTGCTCCCAATTAGAATTCACAGCATATATATGAAAACAAATTAGCATCTGAAATTACTAAACTAAAATAGAAGGGAAATCCAATCGAATTCAGAAAGCGCAACTAATGCCTGATTAATATCAAAGGTAAGAAAAAATTTTTAAAATACAAATATTATTTTCTCATGGTTTTAATAAAATTAAAATGAGAGTTAAATGAACTCCAAAAAGTAGGATACTCGTGATATGGTATTCCAAAGTCATTACAAGTTGATTTTACAATCCTGTTCAGTTCCGGATAATGGATATGACTAATTTTTGGAAAGAGATGATGCTCTACCTGAAAATTAAGGCCTCCTAAAAGCCATGTCAAAAATTTATTCCTAGTAGCGAAATTTGATGTTGACTTGAGCTGGTGCACCATCCATTCATCTTCAACCTTATAATCTTCAATACTCTTAAATTCCGTACTTGAGACCACGTGCGCTAGTTGAAAGACAGTGGCCAAACATAAACCGCAAACCACACTTACGACTAGGAGCCCAATAACTGTTGGAACTAAACCTACACTTATTATAGGAACAATGATAAAGAATACTATGTGAATTAGCTTACTTATCCAAAAAATAATCTTCTCTCTAAAAGGTATAAAAATTTTATCTGAATGTTGGCTTAACCTACTTCTTAAAAACTTCTCATAATCCTGATAGAAGATCCAGCCTAGGTAGGATATGGCATAAAGAAAAATGAAATATAAATGCTGAAACCTATGGTGTTTTTTTAAGGGCTGGTCATGGTGGATGCGCATGAATTTTATTTCGATGTCATGGTCCTCCCCATCAATATTAGTGTAGGTGTGATGAGCTATGTTGTGCTTTAGTTTCCAAAGATAGATATTCCCGCCAAGAAGATTTAACGAATATGAAAGTACAGAATTTACTCTTTTATTGTCAGAAAAAGTATTGTGTCCGGCATCATGCATGATATTAAATCCAATAGCAGCTAAGTTTACTCCTAAAATAGCGCATAGTAATATGCATATAGACCAATGAGGTTTGACAAAAACTAAGGTTATATATAATATAATGAGACTTGAAAGAAGAATTATGGCTTTTAAAGTTAATTTTCTATTGCCTGTCTTTTTAAAATTGTTCTGAATAAAATAATCGTTTATGTTCGACTTAAGAGTTCTTGAAAAAGTAGTTTTTTCTTTAGAGAATTTTACTATGGTACTCATACTATTGCACTATACTTATTAGCTTTTAAATATTAAAATAAACTCTAAGATATAGAATTTTTATTTTATGGCAAAACTTTGTCATTCCAAAATTGATAAGAATGTTAGTTTTAAAAGTTATCTTTAGAACAATTTTGAATAAAGTTTTCTGACCTAGTCTTAAAAGTAATAAGTATTCATAATTAGATCTTATGACTTCTGGGCATTCCCCTTATTCCGTTTGAACCCAAAAAACCACCAAGCAACACCGATCAATATTATCAGGAAAGCAATCCCTCCTGCAATTATTCCTTTGACGCTTGTCTTGGATTCTTTATGCAAATCCTTTTCGTAATTATTTTGCTTTGATTCCAGCGTCTCCTTTGAGGAGAGATAATAAGAAATATCAGATTGTAGTTTCTTGAACGCACTATCCAGCTGTCTTAATTTCTCGCTTTCCTCTATATCCAACTTTACATTACCTTCCGCGGTAAAAGAGCCGTCTGAATTGAAGTTCACGCGGTCAGCCTGTAATGTTGTGTTCTTTATCTTGTCGCTTGTCCTCACGCTCGTATGAACGTTCAATGATTGGCTGTTATCCTGATATTCCAACTTGGTATCGTTGCGCTTTTCCACTTCAGCCCCGGATTTTACAACATTCAGATCCTTACTCGTATTCTTGAAAAGTCCGCACCCATTAATTAAGGTGCAGACCATCATTGATAATATCAGTCTTTTCATTTGCTTCTATGGTTAGTCTCAATAATCTACATTCCTCCTTCAGGCCTTCCAGCTCGATCTTCTGGGCATCGAACAATGATCGGAACTGTTCAAGTTCCTCACGGATGGCCTTCAGCGCTTTCTTGCAGGCGTTCTCCTCCTCAAGGGCAATCCTCAGCTTTTCCTTTAGCTGTTCAATGATCCCATCCGATGCCTCCAATTGTTTTTCCAATCGCTCGGTAATCCCTTCCGACATTTCGAGCACCTTTTTCGCATTCTCGACTATACCACCATCGTTTTCGATCCTTTCCTTTGGCTTGGATCGCCACCATAACCAGACAGCCCCAACAATGGCCGCTATCGCTCCATATGCATTTGGAATCACATGTTCTCTGATAAATTCTTCCATAACTACAATGCTTTAAATTTTGACCAAGGGAACTGTTTTCCAGGATCGGACTTTCTTCCCGGTGCAATATCATTATGTCCTACAATTTCCCTGATTTGATATGATGATTTGATTGCTTTACAAACCTCAATCGCAGCATTGATTTGCTGAGTTGTATATTCCTGGCTTCCGGTATTCTGTAACTCGATACCAATACTATGATCATTCAGGTTGTTGAGGCCCTTCCAAGTGCTTTTACCTGCATGCCATGCCTTGACGTTGAACGGCACCAACTGCGTGACCACACCATCCCGGGATATATGGATATGTGCCGAAACCTTGCTCTTTGGGTCGGACATCCAATTTACCGCACTGGTTGAATTGCTCGCTGCATCAAAGTGCATTACAATATATATGGGCTTTATCAGCCCTCCTACATTAGGAGTAGCCCTGAAGGGAACCCCAACCAATCTATTGTTCTTAATTTCCATACAATTCATTGTTAATAATCTGTTCGTTCTATTGAATAAAAAAATTAGTTGTCAGTAATACTGACTATGATGCCCTTGTCGATATTGAGATATTTGATTATAGGGGAATAGGGATTGTTGGATGCATACCCGGTAATGATCGGCTGTTTGACCGTCATACCTACGCCTGATGGAACGGCAAGCTCTCCGGTCTTCAGGTCCAAACCCTTTCTTCCTGATCCAACATCTATCACGATCCCGGAGGTGAATTCGGGACCACCACTACTTGATGCCTTTATATTCAGGATCCCATCAACACCCATTTTTCCTATTTCCAGTCCAGCGGTTCTATTGTAGTTAAGTTGGTTCCAATAAAGCCAATTAAACCCTGAATTCTTTAATGTGAATGCATTTATTATAGAACCGGATTGTGAAGAAAAAATCCCATCTGCACCTATAAAAAATGGACCGATCTTACTGTTTCCCGTTACGGTCAGGTTCGTGGCCTCCACTACCTGCGCAAAGAGGTTGATAACATCTATTGCGGCAGCTACAATGGATTTTGCGCGGACTTTACTGCCATCGAATTCTTCTGTTCCGTTGAAGGTCCAATCGATTACCCTATCGACGATCGCTGGATCCAGACCCCTCATCTTTGAAAGTGTCATCTGCTTGGTCACTACATTGTCCATGCTCTCCACGTATACCTTTATCGTGATCACAGCAGTGTCGGCCGTCATGGTGGCCAGTCGTACCCTGCTATCGTTCACGCGGTTCACAGTGCCCCCTGTAACACTCTCAACATTGTACCTGAATTGGCCAGGCCCCGGAACTGCATTTGCGGCCACGGGGACCAGCATCGTATTCCGATGGGCAAATATATCCGTCCAGGCATTGTCCAATGCTCCGAGTGGTAATGTGCCATCATGGTTTGCAGGGATTGCATGCGCTTCATTGGAGAACCAGACGGTCATCCCGTTCTGTCCAGGCTGTCCGGTTGCCCCTTGCATACTGATGGTGAAGTTGAACTGCGCTGACCCACTGTATCCATCGGAACCAACAAAGTTTGCGGTCACGCTCCCCTGGGCAAGGTTTACTCCGGTGATCGACACCTCATTGCCAGAGAACGAGGCCGTACATCCCACAGCGCTCAATCCAGTGATGGTGATGGGAACATTTACCCCGGACTTATCCAAAAGGATCCTTGTCCTGGCCGAGGTTAGTACCGGGTTGCTTCCATCTGAATCTGCCGGTATTACAACCGCCGGTGGAGCCATCCGGATAGTGTAACCATCCTCCAATCTGGAGATTGTTTTCTGTGCCTTGGCGATGATGTTGCCCGAAAGGACATCGAAATCCACCACAACATAGGAGGGCTGGCCAGATGCGATGATGTTGATCTGGAGGCTTCCTGAATTTGTAGAAACACCGGTGATTGTTGCCACGGTCCCTCCCTGTGGATAGGTGGCCGTGCAGCCCACCGGTACCAATGAGGTGATCGCACAGGGGACCTGCTGATCACCGTCCATAACACTGACGGTGATCTTTGCATTGTCAGATCAGGGACTCCATTGTTCCTGAAGATGATTAGGTTTTCCGGGGTTGCTTTATATACGTATGCCATTGGTTTAATTTTAGAATTCTCCGGTATTCAGTTTTCTCGGAACCAGGGATAATGATCGGATGGAAACGGGCATACTTGTTCCGATACCGACCAATCCATTGCCATGTACAACCACAAAATCGCTCGGATTTACGGAATAAGGGGTACATGCTGGTCCAACCTCATACTTGAACCTCCACCACGTGAAATCTACATTGTCCTCCAGGAGAATGGGGTTCACCTGGAACTGCACGCTTCCTGCTCCGCTTCCCACGATGCCCTCGAATTTTATATAGCGTTGTTCACCCGGCGCAAGGGTAGCAAATTGCGATCCCTGGTTAGAATTTATCTTGATATCCTTTGTGCCGTTGTTCTTAAAATAGCCACTTAGGGAAACAGTTTCTCCAAGTGCAGGTGTTCCAAACATATTTACAGTCCGGATAGGTGATGTACCGCCTGAGGAAACCACCCTGTTTGCATCCTTGGCGCCCCATTCTGGCACTACGATTCCATCGGTCCTTACCAATGTTGCTCCATTATATCCGATGAAATTATCCATTGCCGAATTACTCTTTACGGCCAGGTTCCTTCCCTGAATATCATAGTTCCCAAACCACCCCGTAACATGTTCACTGGAAAGATGCCATGAGTTTATTGTGTGGATATTTAAGGGTCTGTCGCTTAATAAGGTGTCTGCCAATCTTGAGATCTGTGAATCTGTGGTGGGGATATATGAAGTAGGAATAATTCCTTCTTCCAACTGGTAACCTGTTACCACTACGGTCCTGTTATCACTTTGGACGATCTTAAATACCCCCACCAGACTATTTGAGATAGAATTCAGGTTCCTCGAAACCCAAACACGAAAAATTCCGTTACCATAGTCTTCATAATTGAACGATGTAAAGGAAACTCCGAACATATGGATCCCCATGCCGCCCATTGGGCCCAATCCATCGGCCATTTTTACGAAACATGAGAAAACATAGGTTTTGTTCAGGACAGCTTCGGCATAATGTTTATATGCAGGTGCTGTAATTGTAGGATCATATACGATCCTGGCTCCTTTATCCAGTAAAGCTCCCTTGTTCCAACCGGTATCGACGGCCGTAACACTGGCCGATCCACCCGAGATATCCTGTGATCCCCTGGGAAATCCGGAATATGTCAGATAGTTGGTTGCCGCAGGCTCAAATAGCATGCCCTTATAGGCCCCGGACTTTGGATCCTGTCCATATCTGACATCATTGGGTGGGACCGTGTAGATCTTCCCATCAGAGGCCCATCTTGTTGCAGAGCTGTTCCTGGAGAAACTGAACCCTTCGATGCTCTTTGTGTCCCCGTTCATACCGAAGACCTTTCCTATCATCATGGCACCCCCGACCAATGCGGTAGTGCCCTCATTCTTTACGATGGTCGGCAATCCGCCCAGTTCCTGGTTCAATACGCCGACATTCGGGGTCACCCCGACCGATGGAAGGTCCGATAGGAACAGGGAGATGTTCAAGGTTGTCCCCGGTACCTCCACCTCCTTGATCCTTTTGTTGATCACGAACCTTTTCTTTGTGCTGTTAACTATTCCCGCCATCGCTAAATAATCTGTGGTTCGGTGTGGCCGGTTCCTTAAGGAGTTCCGCCACACCAAATTCCTGTGTGAAATAATCCATGTTATCCTGTCCCTTCAGGTAGATGTTGAAGTATTCGCCCTGCTGCCATTCTGTAACGACATCAAAGGTCAATCCCTCTTCATCGGTCTGCTGTTCAACGGTCTTGGGTAGCCTGCCCAACCATATGAGCACCCAGTTGTCGGGACTCTCATAGATACCGTTGAAATCCTCAGGAACCCCAAGCTCCTGGAGCAGGGATTCCCGATCGTCCGTTCTGAAATATAGAGCGTCCATTACAGTGTCATTAACCTACATACGAATGTCGCCTTCGCACTGATATCCGCCGGAAGGATGGTGATGTTCTTGGTGTTCCTGGTGAAGGCGGGATCCACCACTCCGTTCTTGTCGAACTTGGACCATACATAGTTGAACCCGGTTCCGGCAGTATCGATCTCCTCACCACCGCGCCATACCTCGGCCTTCAGGTTGATCGATCCCTGTCCGTTCTTGATCACATCGCCATCAGGAGAACTGATCTCGATATAGATTGGATCGCTCATGTCGTTCAGGGTCTCCACCGCCTGGGCAGTCTGTCCGGATGTCGAAGCCCCTGTGCTGTTGTCCTTGGCCAGGCATTTGAACACCTCAAGGTTCAGTACCGCGCCATTGGGAACGGTAAGCGTCTTGGTCGCAAAACCGGTGATACCGTTGAAATAGGCATTGCTGGAGATCTTGCCCCATCCGGCCCCGAACGCGGCATCATAATGTGGACAGGTGATCGCCGCGCCACTTGCAATGGCGGCCGAGATATTGGAGGTCATGGTAACGACCTTTGAGGTTCCGTTCACTGCCTCCACGGTATATGCGATCCCTCCAATGGTCACCTGGGAGCCTGCCATAACATTGGCCACACTGGTAAAGTCACGTTCTTCTGTCCTGTGGCTGCTGAGGCTCCCGCAGTGGTCGGTGCAAACACGCCAAGATCCCGGATACCCCAAGTATAACCCACATTTGCCGTAAGCAGCTCGGAAGCCCTGAAAAGATCACATGTTAGCGTAAGGGTCTGTATCTGGTCATTCTGGAAGATCGTTCCATTGTCCGCTGTGATGATGGCCAATAGGCCACTGCCCGAATTGCTCACCGTGTTGAAGGAGATTACCGCACTGAACGATGTTTCAAGGCCATTATTCGGATCGACCAGGATCGCGGAGAATTCGTACTTGACGTTCCCGCCCCCTGCATTATCGTTCTTTTTGACCGTCAGTGCGAACGGAGCAGCTGCCTGGATCGCATAATCCGCTGAATTTGAAAGGAGCGTTCCGTTCTTTCTCCATTGTGCCGAACCGGCCTTGATCCTTCCGGCTATGGCCATGGAATCCCCGGGGATGCCCGAGATGAAGAGCTGTGGTGTCAGTACCAGGTAGGGAGATGCTGCCCAGTTCGGAACATAGGAGTTATTGTCCTGGGAATAGATCTGCGTCTGTGGAAGGTTTGATCCGATGAACGATTGGAAAGAGAGCGCATCATTCTGATCGATGATGGTGATCTGTCCCTTTGCTTTTACTACTGCCATATCTTATTGTTTTAGATGTTTACTGTTACCTCGCACTCGAAGACGGCTTTTTTAACGACGTCCGTTTCATCGATGTGCACCTCTTTTCTGTCCTTTCCCTCGTGGAAGTTCCAGATATCGTCGGCAGCCGTGTCCGCGCTGCGCCTGATCCACTGAAAGGCCGTTTCCGGCTGTGAATCCGTAATGTTGTCACCTCCCCAATAGACGTTCGCCCTAAGCCAGGTATCGATGTTGCCATTGAAGAAGATGTCGCCGTAATCGCTGGTTATGACCACCGTCAGTTCAGCGGATCCGGAGTAGAGTTTTACCAAGGTGGTCTGATCGAAAAGATCACCGACCCGGTACCTGATCGAAAGGCTGTTGCTGCCAGCCCACAATGGCGAATCATGCCTGACCGATAGGGTAAGCGTATTATAGCTGCTGGGTACCTGTACCCACGCTGCACCGTTATGGTATTCCCAGAACCTCTCCTCTGGTTTGGCCGTGAAGTTGTGCTCCATGGCGTTCAGTACAACGGCCTCCCGGTCCACCGTCTTATGGATATTCAAAGGTCATTCCAAACTCGCAGATTAGTATTTCCATTGATTCCTATGTGCCTATCGCTGATGCAGAAATGGAAAAGAAAAAAATATTTGATCGAATGGGATTGGGAAAGGATCCTATTGAAGATGCTCCCTTTATCGATTTCATCAACAAGGCTTTTGCCAAGTTATCAGCAGAGGATAAGAAGAAAGAAATTTTTATGGTTAAATCCTTCCTAGATCAGTATGAGAGCGAAGTGGAAATGAATCGCTTTGCATCCTTACGTGGCTATCCATCCTTTGATGTACAGACCTTAATGCCAGGTTTTAGGAGTTCTGATATTTTTGATGAAACTGTAATTAATGCCTCCAACTATAAATTAATGACATTTAGTGAGATGGAGGAAAAAATTAATTTAATGATCAGGAAATACGAGAAGCTTGCAGTGGGTACAGCTTTTATAATGGCCGGAGCTGTAGTGATGGTTTTTGGCACACCTCTCATGGTTTTTCCTGGGGCTTTTTTTGTCGCTTATGGTGCTCATAAAATAAAAGGGGAATTAAATTCACTTGCTAAAATCAATGAAACAGTTTTTACAGTTCCAGCGGTTACCATAGTAGAAAAATTAAACAATCCTTTTAAATCAGGTCAACAAAACACCAGCACTTCGGGAACTCTTTCAGATGGTATTCTTTTATTAAAGGACTCAGCGGAAATTCGAAATGTCATGTTCCAATTTGCAGGAATATCCAGTCAATTAAGGGATTATGCAAAGGGGACTTCAATTCAACGGATTTTCCATACGTATGACAATTTGATAGGGATATATACAAAATTGTATAATGGTAAAAAACGATTGGAAGAATTTCTAGGGTTTTCCTATCAGATTCCTAACCCCGATAAGTTACTCTTGAGCAAAAGTAGTATAGAGGAAAGAGCAGTTAAATCGGAAGATTTTGCAATAGAGAATGTTTCTGTTCAAGGGATTACGTTGACTAAGAAAAACGATGCGAATGCTATTTCATTGATGGCAACCAGTACGAGTGTGAAAGATAAGGTTGATTTTACGTTTGATGTGGTATTTAAACAAAGGATCTTTGGAACGGAATCCCGTAAGACCATAAAAGCAGTTTTTGATGGCAGGACTAATCCCTATAAAGTAGCCGTGCATGCTGGAAATAAACAGGACGGGGAATTCAACAAAAAGTTAAAGGATAAACTTCAGGTAAAAGTAACAGATAAAGCTGGAAAACCAGTTGAGGGGGCTGTGGTGGAATGGAAAGCTAATGGAAATAGCGGTTCTTTAAGTTCGGTAGATGCTAAAACTAATGCGGAAGGTATAGCAACTGCAGAATGGACATTGGGTGCTTCGGGCGAACAGGAAGTATTGGTAACTGTTAAGAATCTTCAGGAACAATTGGTGATAGGTGCACCGTTATCTTTTAAAGCTAACACAGGTACTATTATAGGAAAATGGACAGCGGTTTCGGTGTTGGAAGCTGGTCGTGAAGTGTTTAAAAATCTCCAGACTTACACCAGGCCAAGTTCAAACTGTAATGGAACAGCAACCATTCAGTCCAGGGTAGATGTATTTAATATTGAATTCAAAGCTGATGGTCTATATAATTATAGTGAAAATGGTTATTTTAAATATTCCAATCCTTGCGCTCCTCCTTCCGAATCCAATCCTGTTTATGCGGTAAGCGGTGCGGGTAAATTTACAATTATTAGTAAAGACCAGATCAAAATGTCGGATGGGATGGATGGTGAAGATGATGATTTTTCTTTTGTTAAAGTATCGTTCAATTCATCTGGAAATCTAGTGCTTACCTTCTTGGATGAAAACAGTAGACCAACGGATGTTTATACTTTGAAGAGAATTTAGTGACCTTAATAGATCATAGAAAAAACATAAAACATTTCCTGCGCAATTTCTAGGCTTTTTTCCCAATAAACGATACCCTGAATTTCCGTTCCATCTGATGATTTTGGATCAGCATACGTAATAGGAATTCGGGTATCAGCACCTGGGATAAATGGACAGCCTACATCTGCTTGTGAGCAGGTCATGATAGCGGCAAAATTAGTCTTTGGGTTTAAAGGATGGTTATAAACTTTTGAAAAAAGTTTGAGTTGTACCTTCTTTTCTGGTAAATCCAATTCATAAATCGGATTGATCTCACCTTCAGTTTTTTTCAACAAAAGACCTTGATTCCATAGCGTTTCCACAATTTTTGGATAAACGGCTGTTTCTTCAGTTCCTCCAGAAAAACAATTGACCAATGGTATCCTAAATTGATCCGCTGCAACCGATGCCCAGACCTGAGCCAAAATACTGCGCCGAGAATTATGGGTGCATATAAATTGAAGGTTTACAGGATTGGAATGCTTCACCTGTTCCTTGATATAAGTAACCAAAGGTGCAAGCAAAACTTTTCTATCATCGGAAATATCCAAATCACTAAGGATATTTCCGATTGTTTGTTGAAATGTACGGTTCATCATGTCACTTAGCAACAGCCAGAACCAGGAGAACAAGAATTGTTCGAATGCTGATTTAACTCAATAAATTTGATTTTTGGTTTTTCCGTTGGAATACCGCATGCATCTTCTGCCAAACAGGCCGTATTTTTATTCTTCAAAAGAAAATGCTGGACATTGAAATCCAGGTCAAACTTACCTATGGTCTGCTGTTGGAATTCCACTTCAACTTCCGCATCCTCGATTCCTAATTTTATTTCCGACAAAACAATAATATTCAATAATTTCTCCGGAAAAAGACGGTGGTCAACATCATTAGCATGCCATAATTGGAAACTTACTGTTTTATCATGACGGATCTTCCCGCCACAATCAATATAATTTTTATTAACCTGTCCAACTTCTGTTACATGGAAATGGGTTGGAACAAAACTGCCATCCTCCAATTGGAAAGAAACCTCCGAAAGGGTAGGGAGGATTTCTTTGATTGCTGATAATTTCATTTTAAATTTATTTAAAGACAAACAAGTATCGTAATATTACGATGTTATAGTTCAAAAAAAACCTAACAACAGGTTTTCGTATAGATATCCTGATCTAGGAAATCCGAAACATCATTTTTAATGTTATTCCATATCTTCTCATCTATGCAGTAACAGATGGACTTTCCCTCAATGGAACCTTTAATAATGCCTGCATTCTTCAATTCTTTCAAATGTTGGGATATGGTTGCTTGGGCTAATCCGAGCTCATCAACAAGATCATTACAGATACAACTTGGCTGATCGATGATATATTGCAGGATAGCAAGTCGAGCTGGATGCCCCAAAACCTTGAAAAGCTTGGCTAAGTTATTCTGCGCTGCACTGAAAATTTCGCTCTTGGTGATTCCCATTTGATGAATTGATTTAATATCGCAATATTACGATATTAATTTTACATTTTTATTCTTTTACGGGGATAAATTTTGATTCACAAAAAATCCAACTGGGAATGTTACAATGAAAGAGTCTAATTGTCCAATCCTAAAAAAGCTATACACAAAAACAAAGTGTATGGAAACAATAGAAAGAGAGTTTGAGTTCGCTGAGCGGACCAGTAAGAAGCAGCCATTCGACAAGCGTCTGATCCTCCACATGCTTGATCAGATCGAACTTGGGGTCCCTCGCCGGGACTGATGGAACAGTACGGCGTGTCCGAACTGAGCCTTATCCGCTGGATGAAGAAGTTCGGGCGACAGCCCATTGGGCCAAAGCGGTATACCAACGATCTGAAGCGTTCAGTGGTCAGGGCGGTCCAGGACGGTATGAGCGCCTACCGGGCGGGGAACACCTTTGATATCTCCTGCGGTACGGTCTCCAGATGGGTCAGGGAATATAAGGGGGAAAATACCGAACTTAGTTCCCCAAAACCCGATGATATGGCCAAAAATAAACCCGTAGACCCCAAAGAGGCAGAGATCCTGGCCCTGAAGAAGGCCCTGGAGTATGCAAACCTGAAGATCAGGGCATTGGATACCATGATCGACATTGCCGAGGAACAGCTCAAGATCGACATCAGAAAAAAGTCTGGTGCCAAGCGGTCGTAAAGATCAAGCAGGAATCCCCAGCAATGGGGATCCGTTTGATCTGCGGACTGTTTGGCAGAACAAGGCATGCGTACTATGACCGCCAGTGGCGGGTACAGGATGTCGGACTGAAGGACGAGGTCATCCTGCAGCACGTGCTGCGGATACGCAGCGAACAGAGGAGGATCGGTACCCGGAAGCTGCTCCATATGCTCTCCGGCCCCCTGCAGGAACATGGGATCAGGATCGGCCGCGACTATCTCTTCGCCCTGATGAGGGAGCATTCCCTACAGATCAGGACCAGGAAGAGGAAGGCGGTCACCACCGATTCGCGGCACTGGATGAAGAAGTACGGGAACCTGATAAAGGGACTTGCGGTCGAG